>NZ_ALKI01000011.1:0-84895 GCF_000286495.1 Streptococcus sp. AS14 | reverse complement strand
TGGTTAAGACTAGTAAGGCTCGCATTTTCAGGATCATCTTGACTTCCAATAAAGGACTGAACTGCTGAAACCAACTCGCGGTGTTCTGATTGAATACGGCTCTTACGTGCATTGTCTTGGAATCCAGTAATCGCTGGAATCGCTACAGCTGCGATGATAGCGATAATGATGATTACCACGATCAACTCTACCAAGGTAAAACCCTTACCTTTTTTCTTCAAGTCCTGACGGAACTTTTGCAATTTGTTTAACATTTTGAATAGTTCTCCTATTTTTTCATAATTTTTACTATTTTCGCCCACAGGGGCATTTGTTTTGTTCCTAGCTGGGAGACCCTACAAACTCCCAGCATCAGAACGATTTCCTAACTTTTTGTGCAGAGCAGTTGCCCTGCTATCTCCTAAACTTTTCTGAAGCGCCTTCCTACTGGTCAGCTCCAGATCCTGCATCCACAGCATGAGCAAGCTCAAACATTGGCAGCATGACAGAGGCGACGATACCACCGATGATAACCCCCATGACGATAATCATGGCTGGCTCCAAGAGTGAGAGCAGCTGCTTGATCGCTGTTTCAAGCTCTTCTTCATAATAATCTGATGTCTTGATCAGCATGGACTCCAGAGACCCGGACTCCTCACCGATCTTGACCATCGAGAGCATCATAGGCGGGAAGAGACCGGTTGAGGTAATCATCCCTGTCAGACGTTCCCCTTTTTGCAAACCTTCATTAGCGATCTTCATCTTTTCAATGACGACAGCGTTGTTGGTTGTCGCAGCAGCAGACTCAATAGCCTCGACCAGAGGGATACCTGCACTAGTCAGGATAGCCAAAGTGCTGGCAAAGCGAGCAGTAACAATCTTCTGCATCGGCCCCTTGATGACCGGCAGCCAAAGCTTAAGGCGGTCCAGTTGGTAGCGGCCTGCTTCTGTGCTGCGATAGCGCAGGAAGAGGAAGACCAGAATCCCCGTCACACCGAAGAGAATATACCAGTAAGAGCGGACAAAGTTACTAGCTGCTAGGACGATACGCGTCGGTAGTGGCATGTCCATCCCACTCTGCTCGAAGATTCCTGAGAAGCTTGGGATAACGATATAGAGCAAGGCCAAGACTGCTGCTACAGCTAGAAAGGCTAGGACTGCGGGATAGATCATAGCCCCACGAATCTGGCGGCTAGTCTTGAGCTCTTTGTTATAGTGCTCAGACATCTTTTCCAGTACCTCGTCTAGCTTACCAGTCTTTTCACCAGCCTGTACCATACGGATCAGGAGATCGGGAAACATCCCTTCCTGATCCAGCATAGCCTTGGACAGCTGACTACCTTCTTTTAGGCTCTTGCTGACGATTTTAAGACTAGACTTGAGATTCTTTGAAGTAGCCTGTTGCTCTAGGATATCCACTGCATTATTGAGGGGAATCCCTGACTCCAGCATAACTGACATCTGCTTACAGAAGAGCGATATGTCCTTGAGCTTGATCTTCTTGCTTTGGAAAAGAACAATCTCCTTAGAGCCCATGACCTTTTCTTCGACACTGATTGGCTTACCTTTGAGACGGATCCGATTGACGGCGTCTGTCCGGTTAGGAGCGTCCACCTCTAGTGTGACGACCCCTTGCCTAGTGTCTAAGTATTTACAAACATATACTGTCATGCTCTAGTACCCCACTATTCCTAGTGCTTTTTCGACTTGAGCACGATCCACTGAGTAAGACAGCAGCGTTCTTTGGTCGATGACATTGCGACGGTAGAGTCCCATGAGCGAAGTGTCCATGGTAATCATGCCTAGCTGAGCGCCTGTTTGGATTGGGGTTAGCAGCTGGTGGGTCTTCCCTTCGCGAATGAGGTTGCGAATAGCGGGTGTTCCCAGCATGATTTCAAAGGCAGCCACACGACCCTTGCCGGTCGCTGTACGCATAAGCTGCTGCGATACAACCCCTTCCATAACGGCGGAGAGCTGTACACGGATTTGCTCCTGCTGCTCGGCTGGAAATACGTCGATAATCCGGTCCATGGTGTTTACTGCACCGACCGTGTGGAGAGTTGACAGAACTAAGTGACCTGTTTCCGCCGCACGCAGAGCGATTTCAATCGTTTCCTTATCCCGCATCTCACCGACTAAGATGACATCCGGGTCCTGACGAAGGGCACCGCGGAGGGCATTGCCGAAGCTCTGCGTATCCGCTCCCAGCTCACGCTGGTTGACCAAGCACTTATTATGCGTATGCATGTACTCGATCGGATCTTCAATCGTAATGATGTGCTCGTCCCGCAAGCTGTTCATGTAGTTGATCATGGTTGCCAGAGTCGTTGACTTTCCGCTTCCTGTTGGTCCGGTAACCAATATCAGACCCCGGCGTTTCTCAGCTAGCTTTTTGATAACTGGTGGCAATCCCAGAGATTCCATAGATGGAATATCCTTGGGAATGACCCGCAAGGCAATCCCACAGTTGTTTTTCTGCTTAAAGATATTGACCCGCAAGCGATAGCCATTATCGACCTCGTAGGCACAGTCCACTTCACCGACTTCTAAAAGATGAGCAATTTGCTTCTCATTTAAAATATGCTTGGTGAAGCGAACCGTGTCTTCGTTGGTCAAAATTGTATTGTTGAGTTGTGTTAACCTCCCGTGCAGACGCATGCTTGGCTCAGCGCCAACCGTGAAGTGGATATCTGATGCACCCGCTTCAATCGCCTGCTTAATTAACTCATCCAAATTCATCCTAAACTTCCCCTTCTAGACTGAAGGCAATCTTCATTGCTTCTTCAATCGTTGTAGTCCCCTGTTTTGCGATATCAATGGCCTCCTCCGCCAAGTCTCGCATACCATTTTTCTTAGCTTCTGCTCGAAGCTGTGCTGTTGTTCCACCATCATTAATTAGTGATTTAATCTCCCTTGTCACTGCCATGATTTCGTGGATAGCTATACGTCCATAGTATCCCGTACCGCTGCAGTAGTTGCAGCCGCGTCCGCGATACAAGGTGTCTCCCTTGTGAATACCGATACCTGCATGTTCATTTGTTTCTACAGTATATTCAGTCTTACACTTAGGACAGATGCGCTTAATCAAGCGCTGTGCGATAATACCGACAGTCGCCGTTGAGACCAGATAAGGCTTGATGCCCATATCGACCAAACGGTTGACTGTACTAGCTGTATCATTGGTGTGGATAGTCGAGAGAACGACGTGACCAGTGATAGCGGCACGAACCGCGATGCTGGCTGTCTCTTCGTCCCGAATTTCCCCCAAGAGAACGATGTCCGGGTCCTGACGCAAGATACTTCTCAAACCACTCGCGAAGGTCAGTCCAGCTTTATTATTTACCTGAACTTGGTTGACCCCTTCCAATCGGTACTCAACCGGATCTTCAACAGTGATGATATTTTTTCCTACATCATTGAGCTCACGGAGCGCTGTGTAGAGAGTGGTTGTCTTTCCGCTTCCTGTCGGACCAGTCAGCAAGATGATGCCTTCTGGCGCCTTAAGAATATCTTCAAAGAGCTTCTGATTGGTTGGCGAGAATCCTAGCTCCTCTTTACTGAGGAGAGTTGCATTCCGGCTCAAAATCCGAATAACGATTTTTTCACCGAATACAGTAGGCAAGACTGAAACCCGCATGTCGACTTCTTTGCCGTCGATGGTTGTTTCAATCCGTCCATCCTGAGGAATCCGCCGCTCGGCGATGTCCAGACCACTCATGATCTTAATCCGTGTCGCAATAGCTGAGTGAGCATTGGCTTTCAACTGCATGTTTTCCACCAAGGTCCCGTCAACCCGGAAACGAACACGAACAACTTTTTCAAAGGGCTCAATATGGATATCGCTGGTCCGCGTCTTGATTGCCTGACTGATAATCGAGTCAATCAAACGTACAACCGGAGCGTTTTTGATTTCGAGATCTTCTTCGACAATCTCTTCGTCCACATTAAAACCTTCGATTTCGGTCGCTGCCTGTTGGGCTTCTTCTCCTTTAGAATAGTATTGATCGATATACTTCTCAATATCATCCCGAAAAGTTACATAAGGTTCTACCGCCATCTTAGAGACGATTTTAACGTCATCTAGGGCGATATAGTTGCTTGGGTCTGCCATCGCAACTATTAACTTGGGTTCTTCTCCCTCTTCTCCATCTGTGAAAGAGATCGGAATCAATCCATGACGTTTAGCAACTTTTTCTGAAACCTTCTCGACAGCTTCCTTTTCTATCACAAACTGTGATAGATTGACATGAGGTACACGATAGTAGTAACTCATGACTTTCAGCATATCTTCTTCTGTCACATAGCCCTTGCTGATTAGATATCTCTCTAACTGCATGTTTGATTGTGGCATATCTTGAAGAATTTCTTCTTTTTGAGCTGCCGTTATCAGATTGAATTGAACCAATATAGCGATTAGTGCCATTTGTTTCTCCTGTCTGTGATTTTTTTGTAAAAATCCTTCAATTCTTTCTATGCGTTATTAGATAACAGCTTTCTTAAAAAAATCTCCCTCGCTTAAAGTTTCCTTTAAGGTTTCTTTAAGCTTTTTAAGTTAGGCTAGTACATGGAAAATTTACCAATAGAACCAAACTTAATGTTTTAAGTTAGATGCTTTGAGCAGTATCTCTATTTGATAAATCTAGTAAACAGTCCTTAAAACAATCCTAGGATTGACAAGGGACGTTTTAGTTTTGTCAAAAGGGGCGCAAAAAAGCAGATGCCAAAAACATTTGTTCTTGCGTTCTTAAATACTATACAAAGCAAGTTCTCTTGCAAAATTTCTCATGCTTTTAGATGCAGGTTAAACCGCGTGTGTGTGAAGTTGGTTTAACCCGAATCATTAAGCAGCCAGTGCCATAAGATAAGAATTCTTGTCTTATGGTTTTTTCTTTTTACCGATATGCATATTTTGGTAGGAAATGCTAGGAACAAAAGCTTTATTTGCTTTAAAAAACATTTACCTATCACAGTATATGATATAATTGACAACTTGTCAACAAGTTTGCCTCGAAAAAAATGATTGCATTTAAAAAATGTTTAATTTTGATAAAACCTTGTTATATCAAGCTTTTTGACACTTTTTTAAAGCGTTTTTTTACTTCGAGGATAAAAAGCCAGCAAATCTTTTTGAGGAAAATTCCCCTTTACTGCTTCTTTTTCAACCTTCAGATGGACAGTGTGACAGCATCTGTCCTCTTCTAATCGGTAGTCGATATGCTTAGGAAAGGCGCTTCAGGACAAGGCTTAGCAAGCTTTGCCTGTTTCTTCCTACCCAATAGTATATGCTACAGAAAATGCATTGTCAATACATTTGCATTTTATTAGATGTAAAACTTCTCTAAAAATGTACAATGTAATCAGCTTGTCTATTTTTTATAGAAAAACCACAAAATCAAAAAGCTAGAATTTTCAGACAGGGAAATAGAGGAATTAAATAAGAAGAAAATCGTAAAAATAGAACCAGTTAATTGATGAAAATTAGACAGCAAAACGAAAAAACAGCCCGAAATATCGGACTGCAGAGATATAGTTTATAGTAGTACTATTTAAGTATGAGGTTTTAAATCGCCCTCCCCACCTATGCACCACTCTTCATGTTCTTCCAAGCTGCTATCCGTCTGGATAGTGATTTTAGTAATCCCGTAGGCCTGCAGTTCTTGACGCAAAGTAGTCTGGGTCTCAATTAGAAGGTCTGGATTTTCAAGACAGATATGGATCATAGCAAATTTTTCCAAACCGTCTGTGGTCCAGACATTGAGCTGGGTAATAGCCTGAACGTTTTCAACTGCCAGAATTTCTTGATAAAGCTGGCTCAAATCAATATCGCTAGGGATATGATCCAAAAAGATCTTGATATTTTCCCAGAACTTAGGCAGGGCTTTGCTGAGGATGAAGCCTGCAATGAGCAGGGAGAGCAGCGGGTCAAGAAAATACCAGTCGGTAAAGCGCAAAACGATAGAGACCAGAATAACAGCCAGCCATCCCAGAATATCCTCTAAGAAATGGAGACTGAGAATGGACTCATTGTGACTGTGTCCATGGCTATGTCCATGACCGACTACCTTACTGGCTGCTAGATTGACCACAATGGCAATAACCCCCAGCACCAGCATACCGTCATAATTGACCTTTTCAGGCGCAAAGACCTTGGGTACATTTTCGATAATCACCAAGGTAGAGCCAACCAGCAAGATGACCGAAGTCAGCAGGGCTCCCAAAAGGCTGTAGCGCTTATAGCCCAGAGTGTATTTCTTGTCTTCTTTTTTATTAGAAATTTTTTCAAAAAGGGTGGAAAGTCCGATGGCCATCGCGTCTCCTGTATCGTGTACAGCATCGGCTAGTACAGCGCTGGAATTGAACATGAAGCCAAAGATAAACTCAAGAATGGCAAAGGAAAAGTTTAACAGAAAGGCAATAGTCATATTTTTACTAGATTTCACAGCAGCCTCCTTTCAGTTTGGCTAAATTTATAGTATAATGTAATCAAAACGGAACACCTTGTTCAGTTTTCTTCATCTTTATTATCCCTTATTCTCAGAAAGGAAACAAGAAGCAATTGAGGGGCTTTGTCCGTTACTGAACAATCCCGCTCTTTTGTTCCGAAATACTATGGACAGACGAGTCAAGAAATCACGCGCAGCTATTTACCAAGCTTTTATCAGCCTGCTGCATCAAAAAAGCTATGAAAGCATCACGGTGCAAGAAATCATCGATTTGGCAGATGTTGGCCGGTCGACTTTTTATGCCCATTTCGATACTAAGGAAGCCTTGCTAGAGGAGGTTTGCCAAGACCTCTTTCAGCATACCTTTCTTGAACGCGACGACGGCAAGGATCTCTTTGAAGCAACCGCCCATATTTTCAAGCATTTCCAAAAGAATCAGGACAAGATTGCAACCTTGTTGCTTTCAAAAAATATCTATTTCACCAATCGCTTAAAGATTGAGCTGGAAAACTATCTCTTTCCAATGATTCAGGAGCAGCTCCTGCGAAAAAAATCTCAGCTACCCGAGCCCTTTCTAAGAAATTATGTGACTTCTACCTTTGTGGAGACGGTCAGTTGGTGGCTCCAGCAGAAGAAAACATTGCCAGAAACAGTTATCAGCCAGTATTTTCTGGATTTGATGGACTGATTTTATTTTGATATTTATATAGGAGGAAACTTAACTTTATGAAAAAGAAACATTCAAAATTTTTACTTCCAGGCATTCTGATGGTGGGGGTTGTCCTACGGGCGCCTTTTGCAGTACTGCCCGTTGTTCTGGGTGATATTGCTAAGGGACTGCAAGTTCCCGTCAACTCTCTGGGACTGCTGACTAGCCTGCCCTTGATCATGTTTGCCCTCTGCTCAGCCTTTTCCCCACGCCTAGCTCAAAAGGTCGGACTGGAAAAGCTCTTTACAATAGCCATGATTGTACTGACTCTGGGCTCTTTTATTCGTATCTTTAACCTGCCTCTACTCTATGCAGGTACAATCATGCTAGGGGCTGCCATCGCCGTCTTAAATGTGCTCCTGCCCAATGTTATTCAGGCCAATCAGCCAGAGAAAATTGGATTTCTAACCACGCTCTATATCACTTCTATGGGACTGGCCATCTCAGTCATGTCTCCCTTGGCTGCGCCTATTGTCCGCTTAGCTGGCTGGAAAGGCCTGATTCTCGTCCTGACCCTCATCTGCTTACTGGCCTGCTTAATCTGGCTGCCTAACAGCCGTCACAATCACAAGCTGACTAGTAAAAATCGTGAACAGCAAATGGGCTCTCTGCTAACAAATCCTAGAGTATGGGCTCTGATTGTTTTCGGTGGCCTGCAGTCCTTACTCTTTTATACGGCTATCACTTGGCTGCCGACTCTTGGCCAGTTGGCAGGACTTTCCGATGATGCTACTGGATTCTTAGCCTCTATCTTTTCAATTATCAGCCTTCCTTTGGCTATGACGATACCTAGTCTGACAACGCGTCTATCCGCTAAAAAACGCTTGGGGATGATTGCTCTCTTTTCTGTAACTGGTATGGTTGGTCTGGGTATGTTGCTGGTCAAGACAGATTCCTTTATCTACTGGCTCATCCTCAATCTGCTAATCGGTATGTCCGTCAGCGCCCTCTTCCCCTACCTCATGGTCACTTTCTCACTCAAAACCAGTACTCCTGAGCAAACCGCTCAGCTATCTGGCTTAGCCCAGACTGGTGGCTATATTCTGGCCGCCTTTGGACCTAGCCTCTTTGGATACAGCTTTGATTTATTCCATTCCTGGACTCCAGCCATCCTCATTCTCATTGGTTTGGCTGCCATCGTGACACTAACACTCTTTTACATTGAGAAGTTTGACAAGATATAGTAAAGACGAAAAAACGCTTAGAAATCCTAAGCGTTTTTGCAATAGTTGAGGCACTCTTCCAGGTCCACATCCCGCTCTAAGTGCTCTGGTGTCCAAGGAATCAAGATATCCGGTTCAACTCCCCTGTCATTCATGCCCTTTCCTTGATCAATTCTAGTGTCACGTGAAGTGGGAAACAGGAGCTCATAGTCACCAAAATCCTTCACGCAGCAATTGGAATAATCTAAAATTCCCATAGTCGGACGCCCTAGGACCGTAACCTTGGGCATCTTTTTCATGGTATCAACAAAATTGTCACCTGAAGACCCACAGGTAACATCTGCTAGTACAAAGACTTTTTCAGGTCGAGCTAGGCCTAGGACATTTGGCAGAAAGTTTTGATTGCTGTCTTCATCGCCATAAAGGACATAACCTTTTCCCCGATTCTCTTCCAACTCTTTTAGAAATTCTTTGAGAATCTGGTGAGTTTCTGCTGACAAGTTTGGATCTTCTAGGATATTTTGCATCAGTTGCTGACGCAAATCAACATTTCTATCAGTATAGAGAATCTCCATCCCATCATCGCTTGGCAAATCTAAGTCACTGAAGGTCTTTCCCTGAGGGAGAGTATATTTGAAAAGTGGATAATAAAGCGAGTCCGTCCCGCCATAATTGACTCGAACATCAATGATTAAATACTTGGCCTGCTCAATAGCTGCTTGACTGTCTGCATATAGCTGACTGATAGCAGCCTCATCCGTAAAATCTTCTAACTTGAGATAAACGATGTCCTCAGAAAGATTGCGCCATTCAAACTGCGGTGGCTTCTTTGGGTGAGCGGTCGGCTGAACATGCAGTTGCTCCTCCTTGCCATTGCGTACCACCGTAACTTCTCCTGCATGCCCCACAAAGTAAGCCCACTCCTTGTGCTGTCGCTCTGGTGTGGAACTGACAAAATAATCCTTGTGATCTTGATACACCTGAGGCAAGGCTTTTCCATCTAAGGCTAGAATCTGGTCTCCACGTTTCAGCCCCGTATCGCTATTTGCCTGCAGGACGTAGAGGCAGTCTTGGTAGTATCTCAGTTTAAAGCCGGGCGTTTGCGTTTCCTTAAGTCCAAACCAAACATGAGACAAAATTCCAAAACTGGCTATATAACAATGCATCTGGTAAAGAAAGTCCTCTTGGCTCATCTGGTCTGTGATACGCGCTCGATATTCTTCGGGATTTGCACCCAGAATGTCTTTCTTTGTAGAGGAATCCTCTCGCATAATTTCTACGACTTGCTCAAAAATCTCTGTTTTCTTCATCTTTTACTCCTTCTTCCAGGTGTACTCATCATCCAGCAGGCCTCGCTTTGGCACTTTTGAGACATGACGATTGCCAGCCACATAAAAGCCTAAGGGCTCCTCCCGCCAGGCATCTGTGCAGGTCACGCCAATCTGCGAACGACTGGCAATCTGATTCGGAGTCAGGTCATGGGCTAATTGCAGACTGGAAGTCGCTAAACTCTGTCCATCAAAGCGCTTATCAATCCCAGCATACTTGGTTAGCTTGCCAGGACCATTAGCTAAAAGTCGGCCATCCGGTAGCTCCAAGGCTCGAATCAGTACGGCTTCGGCCACATTTTCAGCCTTGGTCACCAGATTCAGCATCTGATAACCATAAATCTGATAAACATACCAGTGACCTGCTGGCAGATACATGGATTCATTCTTAGGGGAGCGGCGCCCTCTAGCTGAATGACAGGCACTGTCCTGACTTCCTAGATAGGCTTCTGTTTCGACAATTCGGCCTAACTTCTGGCCATTTAGAATCAGCTGCATACCTAACAAAGCTCGCGCTGCTGCAACTGTGTCTGTCTCGATTAGTTTCTGAAAATCTCTTGATAACATAGGTTGATTATAGCATGATTTCTCCATTTACAGAGGAAAAGAAATGTTGCAAAAATGTTATTTTTCTCCTTCTCATGGACAAGAATTTTGTTACAAAACAATTACGCACTAAATAAGCGAAAAATCGTGAAAAAGCTTATAAAATCTATGTTTTGTCTACTTGTTTTGCATATATTTTGTAACATTTTTATTAACAGAGTATGTTATTTATGTATCAATCCAGTTTTTCATTGCTTCAAATGAAATATTTGTTTAATATTATACTAGAAGGAGGGGTAAGATGAAAAAATTATCTAAAATTTCTTTATTTTTATTACCACTAATTGCACTTTTCTTTTTAGCAGCTTGCGGAAATTCTGCAGATAAGAAGACTGAAGAAAGCTCAAGTTCCAGCTCAAGCGTATCTTCTTCATCTAAAGCTAAGACAAGCTCTAGCAGCACATCTGAAGAAAGCGGCAGTGCCAAAGTCAACGTAAACGGCGGTGATACTAGCGTTAATGTAAATGGCGATGACGAAAGCGGCGATGCTTCTGTTGAAACTAACGGAGACGGTGCTGCTAATGTACAAACTGATAACGCTGGTGTTAGCGTAAATGAAGATGGCGTTCATGTTCAAGGCGGCGGCGTTGATGTTAAGGTCGGCAGCGATGGATCTGTCAATATTCAAACACCTTAATTGAAAAATATATTTCGATTATTATAATTCATGAAAACCGAGATTTGCTCGGTTTTTTGATTTTCTCCTGCGCATTTCAAAAAACTTGTAAAACATTAAAAAGACTTGTAAAAACTTATTTGCTATGTTATACTCTATTTAGAAAAGCAAGGAGGGACAAGCATGTATCAAGAACAACGCTTAGCTGAAATCTTAGAGCTCTTAGCTGAGAAAAAACAGCTATCAGCCAAGGATATGATTGAGCATTTTCAGGTTTCTAAAGATACTATTCGGCGAGATTTTTCGATTTTGAGCGAGCGTAGGCTTGTACAGCGCACCCACGGAGGTATTATCCCGCTGGATACTAGCCGGCAAATCCCCTCCTTTAACGACCGCATCAGCCAACTAAGTCAAGAAAAAAAGGCTATCGCTCAGAAGGCCCATGACTTTCTCAAGCCGGGGCTGATTGCTTTCTTTGATGTCTCAACCATCGTTCTCCATCTGGCTCAGCGCATCAAGGAGCCTATGACAATCTACTCTCATTCTCTGGATAATGCAATCATGCTGAGCAGTCAGGACAAAGTGGACTTTCACCTCTTAGGCGGAAAATTTTATCCAAAAAACCGATTCTACTACGCGCTCAATGAAGCAGAGCTGCTGGAGCAGATTTCCTTTGACATTGCCTTTATCGGAGCAGCCAGTGTCTCTGATGGTCTAGTCAGCTTTGAAGACGAGGCTGATGCTCACCTGAAAAGACTGGCTTTGAAGCACGCCAAGACTAAGATTCTGCTGGCCGAACAAGACAAGTGGAAGAAAGAATCTAAGTACATCCTGGGTCCTGTCAGCGACTTTGACTACTGGATTATGGACCAAGAGCCCATCCCTGAAGTCCAAAAACTGCTTGGAGACAAGGTTAAAATAATTTATTAAATCGATCCATTAGACACAAAGGAGGAAGAGCTATGACAAAACAAGCGATTCGTCTGATTATCAGCGATATTGACGGTACCATTTTGGACGACCAGCACCAAGTAGATTCTAAACTCAAGGACATGATTCCCCTGCTAAGCCGAGAAAAAATCCCTTTCGTCCTCGCTTCTGCTCGCTCTCCTCTAGGCATGGAGCCGATTGCGCGTGAGCTGGGACTGGGAGATAATCCGTTAGCTTGCTACAATGGCGCTCTGGTCATCAAGGGCGACCCGCAAGCTTATGAAACTATTATCGAGCATCCTCTCGACAAGAAAGAAATCCGCACTTTTATAGAGCTGGTCAAGGCTGAGTTTCCTAGCGTGTCCATCAATCTCTACTCTGGTAAGGATTGGATCGCTGATCATCTAGATAAATGGGTGCAGATAGAGGCTGAGATTACAGGTGAGCAGCCGATAATTCAGAATGTGTTAATGCCGGTGCTGGATGTTCTAATGCCTGCTCACAAGTTACTCCTCATTGATGAAGCGCCTATCATCCAGAAACTCCATGACTACCTACAGACCTTGGACTTTGCCAAGACAGCCTTCTATCTCTCTAAGGACAACTACATGGAAGTCACGGCCAAGCATGTCTCCAAGGAGCAAGCCTTGTACGAAATTGCCCAGCACTATCAAGTGCCTCTAGAGCAGGTTATGACAATCGGAGACAACTTCAATGACCTTCCTATGCTCCGCCTGGCTGGACTTGGAGTCGCTATGGGCAATGCCCCCGAAGCAGTCAAAACCGAGGCAAAAGCCGTCACCAAAAGCAACAATGAGCACGGAGTTGCAGAAGCTGTAGAAAAGTATGTTTTGATATAACGCAAAAAATCTGCTCAAGGGCAGATTTTTTTATTGATGATAGTCATAAGCTAGGCGAGGACTGCCGTCAGCTACATAAATAATGCCACACTCCCTAAAGCCGTAGTTCAGCACAGCAGCCTGCATAGCTTGATTGTCCGCATGGGTATCGATTCGCAAGTAGGGAATCTGCTGGCGGCAAAAATCAAAGACCTGACGGGACAGGCCTCTGACTTGCCCGTTCGAAGCGATGCGGTGAATGGTGCCGTAAGGCTCTGCAAAATGCCAGGTTCCCTTTTCGATGACCTGATAGGTCGGGTCTTCTCCAATGATAAAGGCAAAGGTACCAACCGGCCGCCCTTCTTCCTCGACAACAAAGGAGTGGCCAGTCGCAATGTCATCCTCAATCAAGCTCGCGCTGGGATAGCCTCCATCCCACTGAGTCGGATTGCCTTGGTCTTTCATGAACTGACGAGCCACATCATAAATCGCCATAATGGCTGGGATATCTTCTGTTTGGGACAAACGAATCTTCATCTTTCCTCCTTTATAAAAATAAGGCTGGAAAGTCCCAACCTTATTTGAATTCTTCTGGTTTGCCAGTATACTGAGACCATTCCTTGCTGAAGAAGCGGTCATTCATCTGGTAGTTTGGCGCCGGCTGTGGATTGGCTACAAAAGGATCAACCGCCTTGTCAAAGGCAAGCCATCCATTCCAGCCCATGTGGATAGTGTCCTGCATGAAGTAAGGCTTGTCGCCGTCCTTAGAAAAATCAGCAATATTGGTAAAGCCCTGACTTTCCAGTTGGTAGCGAATCTTAGCCACCGTCCGCTGGTACATTTCAGGACTGAGTCCTGTATACTCCATCCACTTAGAATTGACCGGTGGAATGATGAAGATGACATTGGTCTTTGACTTGGCGAACTGGTCCAGAACCAGCTGCAAGTCGTTGTACTCAGGAGATTTTTCATAAGATTGCTTGGTTTGAAAACCTCTGAGCTTGGCAACCTTGCCGGCCAGACGGGTCTTGTAAAATTGATTGTCTATGCCGAATTGATTGTTATTGGTCTTCTTCTTGGCTTCTGCTGTAGCAATCTCTTCCAATGCTTTATAGGAGAACGCGTCTGGCAAATCAGCCATATAAGGCAAAATTCGCTGGTCATAATTTTCATTATTGAGGGCAGCAAAGTTGCTAAAAAAAGCATCTTGTCGCTCATTAAGATGAGCCATCATCTCAATATGGCGCTCTTCAAAGCTGCTCAGCTTCTTACCTTCCGACAGCTTCTGCACGCTCTCTGCCATAGCAACATCTGGATAAAGCTGCAGAAGGCGCTGGGCTGCATATTGCGCCGCCGCATCTCCTTGCTGCTGAGACAGATAAGCCGTCAGCTGATCACTGTTGAAGTACTGCTGAAAGGCCGAAGCATCATAGCCAGTCTTGGTAAACCACTGGGGCGACACTACATAGACCGCCGTTTGCCCCTCCAACTCAGAGGACATCTGCTGCATACCAAAGTACTGATTAAATGATGCTGCCCCGCGCTGGCCTAGAAAATAAGGCCGATAGGAGCGGTTGTATTTCTCAGCCAGCACTGCCGGATGCATGCTATCAAAGCGCAGCCATTCACTAGAGCCAAAGAAGGGAACAAAGCGCATCTTCTTATCGGTCAAGGCTGTCACCTTCTTGCTGCGGCTCTTGAAGTTTTCTGCTGTCAGGGTCACTGCCGAGCGCTTCTCTGCTTCTATATCATGCTTTTTATCAAGCGGATAGAAGAAAAAGAGCAGTGCAACCATGACCATAGCGCAGAAAACTGGCCCCAGAATCAGCCAGAGTCGTTTAAGCATTGCGAAGCTCCGTTACGCCTTCAACGATTTTATTGGCTGTGTTCCAGTCATCGCGGCCAAACTCTGACACTGGCACGCGGATATCAAAACGGTTTTCCAGCTCAACAATCAGCTCGACCGTTCCCATACTGTCTAGGACACCAGCGTCAAACAAATCCTCGTCCATCATGTCTGACACATCTTCCATAAATAGTTCTTCAATAATTTCAATTACTTCTGCTTTTATATCCATTTTTCTTCCTCATTCATTTTTATTTTTTAAACCAAAGCTCATTTAAAAATCCAGAAAAGATTAAAAATGAGAACATGACTGCGTGAAAGGTCACCACAATCCCCAAAGCTTGGGTCCATTTATTGTCTGGCAGAGGCGGAAGCCCTTTAGCCTTGCGCTCTTTGTTTAAAGTTTTCTTCTTGCGCAGCCAGGCATCATTGACGACCAGACCAGCTCCATGAAAGAGACCGTAGGCGATATAGTACCAGGTCACACCATGCCAGAAGCCCATTATCAGCATGTTAATCAGATAGGCCACACTAGAGGTCGTATTGCGGTTTTTAAAGACCTTATTGCGCATCAGGACCATGACCAGCCGCATAAAGACAAAGTCACGGAACCAAAAGGACAAACTCATGTGCCAGCGATTCCAAAATTCTTTCAAATCTCGTGAGAGAAAGGGCTTATCAAAGTTGATTGGGCTCTTGATTCCCATTAGATTGGAAATAGCTAACGCAAACATCGAATAACCGGCAAAGTCAAAGAAGAGATCCAAACCAAAGACATACATGACGCCCAGAGTTCCCAGATTAAAGAAACCGCCGGTATAGAGAGCGTAGGTCTTGACATGCCCCAGCAAGAGATGTCCAAAGATATGTGCTAGGATAAACTTATAAAGGAAGCCTAGCATGATATACTTGACAGACTGCTCCAGCATATCCAGCAGCTCATCGCGCTCAGGAATGTTCAAATAGTCTTCATTGAAACGCTTAAAACGATCAATAGGACCGCTTGAAAAGGTCGGCATGAAGAGCAGGAAACGCAAGAACTCCCAGAGCGTGAACTCTGTCAGAACCCCATCGCGCATCTCAATCATCATCCCTATCGAGCGAAAGGTCAGATAGGAAATTCCCAAAAAGCCAAAGAGAGACTGATGACCGCTGATTGCGGGCTCTACCTTAACAAGCACAAGCGGCAGAACCGCCAGCAAGGTATGCAGATAAAAGATCCACTTGCTGTCCCGCGACCGGCGATAGAGCTTGTATGAGTAAACCCAAACTATCTGCCAGATGACATAGCCTAACAAAGCACAAAGCTGCGCCAGACTAGGACCTGTCAGCATCAGGACGATAAAGACCAAGCTGACCAAGGCTTCATAAAGGGGAAAGCGCTTCTTAAAGAAAAGTCCGACAAAGATTGGCAGAACTGCCAGAACGATATAGACAAAGTAAATTGGATTGCCGTAGGGTTCCAAGTGAGGCAGCTGTTTCAAGAAATCCATCATCGCTTATTGACCTCGCTAATCAGCCCCTTGATGTCAATCTTGCCATTTGGAGTCAGAGGCAGGGTCTCTCGATAGAGGAACTTGGACGGCATCATATAGGACATCATGATATCCTGCAGATCTTCCTTGATTGCCTTGGTAATATCAATTTCCCGCTCAAACTGCTCAGCCACACCGTCTTTGAGGATGACGTAGGCCAACAGATTTTGGACCTTGTGGTCCTTATTGTAGCGGGGCACAGCCACTGCAGATTCAACGTATTTCGATTTGTTCAGGTTCTGAGACACATCCTCCAACTCAATACGGAAACCATTAAACTTAATCTGGAAGTCCATCCGGCCGCCGTAGAGCAGCAAGCCTTCATCTGTCATCGATCCGACATCTCCTGTATGATAGGCTGGCAGACCTTCAAATTCAAAGAAGGCCTCCGCTGTCTTCTCAGGATTATTCAGATAGCCTTTGGATACAGCTGGGCCGCAGACGATGATTTCTCCCTGCTGGCCATTCGGCACCTTCTGCCCTTCTTCATCAATGACAAAGGTCGGAGAGTCCGCCTTGGTATAGCCAATCGGCAGGCGCTTGCAATTTTGCAGCATCTCGTCTGTCACTGCTACCGCAGACAGGGCCACTGTTGCCTCAGTCGGACCGTAAGCATTGATAATGCGAGCTTGAGGAAAGCGATCGCGCAGCTTCTGAGCTGTCTTGACCGTCAACTCCTCGCCGTCAAAGTAGAAATGCGTCAGCTGAGGCAGCTTCTGGCTGTTAAAGTCATCCGACAGCAAGGCCATGTCCGCGAAGGAAGGTGTAGACGTCCAGATAGCAATAGGCAGACTGAGAATCGTCTCAAACAGCTGCTTGAAATCCTGAGTCACAGCCGAAGGCAGGGCAAAAAGAGTCCCTCCCAAGGCCAAAGTCGGCGCCCAATACATGACCGACAAGTCAAAAGAATAAGGCGGCTGAGCCAACATTTGAGGACGCTCCGGAGTCGCAAACTCTTTATCCGTAATCATCCAATTCGTAAAGCTGAGCAGATTATTATGGGAAATCTGCACCCCCTTAGGCTTGCCAGTCGTCCCTGATGTGAAAATGATGTAATAATTATCATCTCCCTGCACCGGATGGCTAAGCTCATAGGATGCTCCCTCTCTGAAAGCCGTCTGAACTTGCTCCGCACTGAAAATAGGAGCTGCTACATCTGCCAGCGGAAAATCATTGATGGCAATAATCAAGCTTGGCTCAGCAACTTCCACAATCGCTGCTACGCGCTCCAAGGCTGAGTGGCTGTCGATAGGAATGTAGGCATGACCAGACTTGGTCAAGGCCACAAAAGTAGCCAACATTTCGTATTCCTGACCGCCAAAGACCACAACCGGAGACTTGTCAGGAAGTCCCAAACGGTCAATCTGAGCCGCCAGCGAATCGGAATCCTTCTTTAAATCACCATAAGTATGAACTTGACCTAAAATATCATAAACCGGAAAATCCGGCTGCACCTGAGCAAAATGCTCAATCGCTTCAATCATATCATGTATCACTTTATTTGACATTGTTTCCTACTCTCTCACATTAAAATTCATTATAGATAAAGCCACCCTGACCCTGACCCAGATAGCTAAAGAAATAAAGCAAGGCCAGAAAGATAACAAAATATAGTAGGGTTTGGCCCAAAAATTTATATAGGGTTTGATGTTTTTTCATTGATCTCTCTTATATTTTTAGTTAGACTTACACCATTTTACCATTTTATGGAAGATGTTTTCAACACAAAAGCTAAGGAAGATGTAAAGTTCTTGTAAGGAAGAAAGGTACTTTGATGTGCCTTATAAACAGCCATTAAAAGACTTTTTCAAAAAATATATAAAAATTTTATATATTTTGCTTGACTTTTTTCCTAAGAGGTTGTAGACTATATATAGAAAGATTATATATAAATATTTTACACAAGGAGGTGGTCCTATGTCTTTCCCCACATCATCGGCTTTGATTGAGTTTCTCATCTTAGCCATCCTTGAAAAAGACGATTCCTACGGTTATGAAATCAGCCAGACAATCAAGCTGATTGCCAATATCAAAGAATCAACACTTTACCCCATTCTGAAGAAGCTGGAGCAAAATGACTGCCTCACGACTTATTCGCAGGAGTACCAAGGACGAAAACGAAAATACTATTCACTCACTGCCTACGGGCATGAACATTTACTCACTCTAAAAGAAGAGTGGCAAACTTATACCATGACCATCAGCGGTATCATAGAAGGGAGCATCCGTCATGACAAGAACCGAGTATCTAGCTGAGCTAGAAAAATATCTGAAAAAACTGCCACGCAAGGACTACCAGGAAGCTATGGATTACTTCACTGAGTACTTCGACGAGGTAGGCCCAGAGGGCGAGGCAGCTGCTATTGCTGATTTAGGCAGCCCTAAGGAAGCGGCCCACGAGATTATGTTGAATCTTTTGGACAAAAAAGTCGAGGAAGATAATCAAGACAGCAGTTCATCAAAAAACACTAAGAACATCGTCCAGATTGCTATCCTATCCATTTTGGCAGCACCCTTGGCTATTCCGCTCTTTATAGTAGCAGCTCTTTTGACTTTCGTTTTCTTCCTCTTCGTCTTTATCTTTGCTCTAGTCATGGCTATAGGTGCCTTTGCCTTCTTTATTTTTGGAATCAGCCTGATCTGGGACACTTTGACAGTGGGACTGACAACATCGATCCCGGCCTTCCTGTTCACTCTGGGGCTCAGTGTTCTAGTTCTGGGACTGTCCGGCATCTTCTACGCAGGCATTTCTCCTGTTACTCAGTTTGGCAAGGCTGGCTTTGTCAAACTAGCTCAACTTTTCGCAAAGAAAGGAACACGTCATGGCTAACATCAAATTGAAAAAACCTCTTTTATCTGCAGCTATTTTAGCCTGCCTCTTTGGTGGAGCCCTGACAACTATCGGCTCCATTACAGGCGGTGTCAATGACTTGGTCAATTCTACCAAAAGCAAGGTAAAACTAACGAAAAAAGAAGAAAGTTTCTCTGATCTTTCTTCCCTAAATATCAACTTAGCAGCTAGAAACCTCGTCATCAGCGAATCTCCTGATGACAAGGCTCACTTGACCTATTACCAAAGAGACGGCAACTATCAGATTGGCGGCAGCATGCTTGGAAAAATAACAACAAGTTCTGAAAATGGAAACTTAAACATCAAGGAAGATGGTGCAGACTCCTTCCACATAAGCACTGACATCCGCTCCTTCCACATAAGCACTGGCATCCGCTCCTTACTCAGCTTATTTGACCAAGAATCTCAGGAGAAGCGTACTGTGGAGCTTTCCCTGCCCAAGGGGACCAAGCTTGAGACATTCAGCGGCAGTTCGTCATTAGGAGATGTTACGCTGTCCAATCTATCAGCCAAAAATGCTGACTTCTCTCTATCTCAGGGCTCGTTGACTGTGAATGATGGCCAATTCGCATCTGGTAAATTTAAGAACTCTCTGGGAGAGATTACCATCAATAACAGTCAGATTAGCTCTGGAAAAATCATTGATTCTTCGGGTACCATCACTCTGAGCAACAGCCAGTTCGCATCTGGCGAAATATCAAACTCTCTGGGAGAGGTCAATCTAAACTCGAGCAAAATCTCCGACAGCACTCTGAAAATCTCAAGCGGCTCACTGAACTCTGAACAGTTGGAATTAGCTGGTACAATCTCTATCACTAATCAACTGGGCGATATTAATCTGCATCTGGTTTCTGGCAGTTTGTCGCAGCTATCCTTTGATCTGAAAACGGATCTAGGTGAAATTGACATCCCTAGTAGTATAAGTGTAGAGCACTCCAAAGGCCATGAACTTGGCGGCTCTGCCATCCGTAAAGTCGAAAATCCGACAACTACACTTACTGCCAGCGTCGAAAGCGGTAGCATTAAGCTCAGCGAATAAATCATAGAAAAGAATATATACAATCAGGGAGTCTTCAGCGGCTCCCTTTTTTTGATAAAAATTCCCGCACTGCCCTAAGATTGCTTTACAGGCCTTGGCCTTTGTGCTATGATATTCTATAAAAATTTATCATAAGGAGGTCCCTATGAAAAAACTCACACCTGGTATGCACATTCGGGTCGTTAGCCCCTCAGCGTCAATCGAACACATCGGTGGCTTTGAGGCCAATCTAGCCGCCAAGGAGCGCTTGGAAAAACTAGGATTTACCGTGTCTTTTTCGGAGCATTATCTAGAAAATGATATGCTAGACTCTGCCTCCATCGAAAGCCGGGTGGCAGACATCCATGCTGCCTTCGCAGATGAGTCCGTTGATGCTATTCTGGCCACTATCGGCGGTTTCAACTGCAATGAGCTCCTGCCCTATCTGGACTTTGAGTTGATTGCTAGAAATCCTAAGATTTTCTGCGGCTACTCAGACACAACAGCCTTGCTCAGCGCTATTTATAGCAAGACCGGCATGAAAACCTACATGGGACCGTCCTACTCTAGCTTTAAGATGGATGCCTTGCAGGACTATCAGACTGAGAGCTGGCTCAAGGCCGTCAGCCAGACTTCTTATGAATTGACTCCTAGTGAAAAATGGGGCGACAATGCTTGGTATCTGCCCGATGCCCCACTAACCTTCCATGAAACGAAGTGGAAAGTTTATCATCACGGACAAGCCCAAGCCACTGTTATCGGCGGTAATCTTTCCACCTTCTCGCTCCTACGTGGTACGCCCTATGCCCCAACAGATGAAAACTATGTCCTCTTTGTTGAAGAGGCGGAGGAAGATCATTATGTGGAGTTTGAGCGCAATTTAGCTGCCCTCCTTCAGGCCTATCCTAACCCGCAGGCCCTTCTCATCGGCCGCTTTCCAAAAGAATGTCAGATGACAGAGGAACTGCTCCTCTATATCTTGGATAAACATCCTATTCTAAAGACAATTCCTGTCCTCTATGACTTGGACTTTGCTCATACTCAGCCACTCTTTACCATCACCATCGGTGCTCAAGTGACGGTGGATACGGAAAAATTATCTATCAGAATTGATGAATAGCAAGAATCCTCATTCCAGCTGGAATGAGGATTCTTCTTTTTCATTAGGCACTATTTCATTGTTATCTCATCGGCTTTTTTATCGTCCACCAAAACCGCCTTGGCCGCCTGGGGCACCGCCACCACCAGGTCCACCAGCGCCAGGTCCATCTGCCGTGATTTCTGTTCGGCTCTCACCATTGACCGTGATGGTACCTCCAGTGTAGGTAGCTGTTCCGTCAAAGTCAAAGGCAGATACCGTAGAAGTAATATCCAAGTTTCCTCCTGACATAATGACATCGCCGTTGGAGTCGATAGCATCGGTATCGCCTTCACCGACCTCGACCTTGATATCGCCATCGGTAATCTTGATAAAGATATCAGCGCCAGTTACGTCACTAGCTGCATTGATACCATCGTCTGTCGCATAAAGGTCCAGCTTGCCGCCATTAATGGTGACATTGGTTCCTTCCAGAGCTTCTACACTCTTAGAAACTGTAATCGTTCCACCATCAATCAAAGCGATATTGCTAGCGTGTAGACCATCATCACCAGCATTAATCATGATGGTGCCGGACTGGATATAGAGATTCCCCAGAGAAGTATCTTCATCATTGTCTGCGTGGATAGCATCTTCTGTCGCTGTGATGTCAATAGTAGCATCCTTGATATTAATGGCTGAAGCTGCTGACAGACCATTCTTAGCTGCCTTGAGCGTATAAGTGCCACCTGTCACCCGCAAGGTCTGCTCAGACTTAATCGCTGTTTCATACTTGCCATCAACTGTCAGACTTCCAGAACCATTGAGAGTCAGGTCAGAGTTACTATAGATAGCTGCATCTGCATCCGTATTACTATGATTTGATGAATCTGAGATTGTGTTTTGGCTGCCATCAGCCAGAGTCAGGCTTGTTTTACCCGCATTTTCTACTAGGATAGCTGCGTCTGTCCCGCTCATGGTTACGCCATTTAGGACGATTTGAACCTTGTCGCTATCACCTGCTTTGACAACAATTTGCACATTTTCACTCGTTCCGGAAACGACATAAGTTCCAGCCTTTGAGATTGTCACAGTCGAGCCGGAGACACTAGCACCGTCACCAGAAGTCTTAGCACTAGATCCACTCAGGCTGATGGTCGTCGCCTTAGACTCATCATAAGAAGCGTCTGAGTCCTCTGAGGCAAAGTAATCAGAAGTATTGGTTTTAGTCTGACTGGTGCTTGTAGCATTAGCAGCCTGGGTAGTGCTTGAAGTTGTAGAACTGCTGGCGTTTGCGCTGCATGCTCCTAGCACTGCTGTCATCAAGACCAGTGGAATCATCAATTTAATTTTTTTAAGGGTTGATTTTGATTGTTTCATTTTCTTTTCCTATCTATTTTATTTACTGCTGATACAGTTTGCCTTTTTATAGGCAAAGCCGTATTTGGAGAAAGAGCTTGGAGACAGCTGGTAGCGATCCATAATCTCGCTCAGCCATAGCGGACAGGTTTCTGGAATCTTAACTTCCATGATAACGTGATTGGCTGGCAGGAGGTAATCTCCATGGCGACCAGCCAAGAGACTCAAATCATAAGGACGGTAGGTCAGGTCGTGATCAAAGGTAATCCGAATCCGCTCATCCTCAATCCCCTTCATCGAATAACGATTGTAGCCGATATACATCATAGGCTGAATATGACCAAAATGCTGGGTCAATCAGACCATTTCCTTATCTATCTGAAGGTCAGTCAGCTGACTGTAATCACCGTCCAGATAGGCTTCTGCCGTCAGCAAATCTGCTGCAAGACGGCGTTTGGTGACCAGATTCTCCGTCTTTTTCTTGATTTCCAAAAAGACTTGACTATCCTCGGTCGGATACTCTTGATAGGTCCGCAAACGCACCTTCTCATCAAAGTAAGGATTTTCCAAAGACTCACGAATAAGCTGATAGGATGGCGTATCGTAGTAGAGATTGTTAATGGTCGAATAAGCTCGCTCATCCTCCACCAGATAGCCTTCAAACTCTAGCAATAGATCCAGCAAAGTTTCCTTGGAAATGATGTATTTGGTTTCAAAGCGCTGAAAATGATGTTGAAAATTTTTTTCTGCCATGGGCTTCTCACCTCTCTATCTTTCTTGAATGTAATGCAATTTTAAAGATGAAAACTTAAAAGAAAGATAAAGAAAACTTAAAGAAAACAAAACATCTCCCTTTTCAGGAGATGTTGATGAGATAAAAACTAAAAGAATTACAGATAGACTTTTCATCTACATTTTTACACATTCATAAAAGTACGAACCCTAAGCTAGCTGTTTTTTATCTGTTCGATAGACCAGAGTGCCAAGTGCCATGAAAAGAACTAAAACAAAAGCAAGGAAGAGTACCTGACTACCAATTTGGCCGTTCATAGAAATCGTTTGGCGTAAGCCCGATACAGAATAGCTCATTGGCAGCCAAGGGTTGATAACTTGGAAAATCTTACTAGTCAGCTCCAATGGATAAGTTCCTGCACTAGAAGCCAGCTGTAAAAGCAAAAGAATCAGAGAAGCAAAGGCGCCGAGCTTGCTATCCCAAGTAACCAAAGCTGTCACAAGAGCCATAAAGGTCATGCTGGCTAGGACAATCAAACCAAGGGTTGCCCACTCATGGTTAGCAGATAGGCCTATCAAGTGCACAGCACCATAGACCAAAACACCCGCCACAACAGAAATGACTCCATTTACCTCTATACGGGCCTTCAACCAGTCTCGTCTCGTCTTAGGTTCTTGACCCGATGGAAGTGTGCTAAAGATGATATTGGTTGAAATAGCTGCCACAAATAAAGCTACTGAAATCATATAAGGCGCCATCCCAATGCCATTTTTTTCTACCTTATTCTCATCTGTCTTGCTCAGTGTCAGAGGATCTGCCAGAGTTTTTGCATTGTCTTCCTTAGTAGAAACAGTCGACAATTTATCGCCTGCATCTGAGAGGCCATTGGACAAATCGCTCGTTCCCACAGTAAGTTTAGAGAGATTATCTGTTAAAGCACTGCTGCCATCAGCCAGCTTTTCTGTACCGCTCGCTAATTGATTGGTTCCATCTGCTAATTTCTCGAAACTAGAGGTCAATTCTGGCGATTTATCTGTTAATTGGGCTGCCCCGTTTGCTAATTTTGTTGTATTTGCTAGCAAATCAGAGTTCTTACTTGCCAAAGCTGATGTCCCCTCAGATAGCCGACCGACTGCATTGGTATAACTTGTCACCCCTTGTTCCAATTGTGTCGCGCCAGTCGTTAGTTTCTCATTTAGGGTGTCTACACCTGCGACTAGTTGATTGGCTCCTCCGCTTGCTGAACCGAGGCCAGTACTTACTGTTGATAAGCCATTATAAAGGCCATTGATCATGCTAGCTGCCTGTGGCAGAACTTGATTTGATGCACTTTCTAATTGACTTAGTTTTGTTTGACTAGCGCCTTTTATCGTTTCAAGAGAAGCCCTCATCGTATCGATTTCTGATAAAATCGTCTGAGCAGATTGATCACTTCCTGCTTGACTAGCACCGACTGCTGCGTCAATCTCAGCCTTAGCCTCACTAGAAAGCCCTTGATAAGCACTGGTCCCTTGGACACTTGCCAAAGCTGCGGCCTTGGCATCCTGATTGTTATTGATAATGGCTTGAGCGGATGCTGCTATGCTAGTCAGTGAAGCTTCAATGCTGTCTGTCGACACTGCTGAGTCACTTGCTGCAGCTTGAATACTAGCATTCAACTGTGTCAAACCGTTTGCTAAATCATTGACGTTTTGCTGGTTGTTAGCTAAGGTGGTATCTACCGAGGACTTTAATGTGGCCAAGCCAGTATTCAGATTTGTCACACCTGTCGATAAGGCCTGAACTCCATCTCCTGACTGGGTGAACTGTTGGACTCCGCCCAATAAGTCTGCTGATCGACCCGACAGCTGATTTGTACCTGTGGCCACAGTACTTACACCACTAGTATAAGTGTTTATCCCATTTGACAAACTACCCAGTCCAGACGATACTTGTGCAACACTCCCAGTATAAGTCTGTAGTCCTGTGTTAAATTGAGCTGCACCGGACGATAATTTGCTCGTGGCTTGATTCAGAGTTCTTAAATTATCTGCAATTGTCTGACTGCCTGAACCTAGTTGTTGGCTGCCAGATGCTAATTGCTGAGCACCATCGGATGCCTTCACCAAGCCAGTTTTTAGATCTCCCATATTCTTAAATAAGGCGTTTGTATAAGTATCCGTGACATTTTGCGCCACCGTCTGCTTCAAAGAAGCCATGGCTGAATCACTCATCTTACCAGCAATAAAACTGTGGCCACTAGACGTTTGATAGTCAATCTTCATTTGCTGAGGATTATCGGTCAAAACACTGGCTGCACGTTCAGATAAATCACTTGGAAGCGTCACAACCATGTAGTAATCACCCTTTTCCAGACCATTTTGAGCGTCTTCTTTACTGACGAAGTGAAAATCCAGATTTTTATTTTCCTTGAGGCTGGAAACAACATCCTCGCCTATAGACAAGGTCTTACCACTAGCAGTTACAGCTTTATCCTGATTGACGACCGCCACTGGCAAGTCCGATACCTTTCCATACGGATCCCACATGGAGCTCAGGAAAATAACATTATACAAGGCAGGAATCAAAGAGACTCCTAACATCACAATGATAAAAGTCGGCTTTTTTAAAATAGCTTTCCATTCTTTTAACATATCTACCCCCTAAAATTATACACAGTGTCCAAATTTCAATAAAATTGATTATACACCAATCGAAAATTATTACAAGTTTATTTTTTAAAAAAATGGACACCGTGTCCAATTTTGTTTAAAAAGATTGCAAGGAAGCGGAATAAGTTAGTCCTACTGTCTTTAATCCCTGAATAATCTGTAAACAAAAGGTATTTTCCCATAGGTAGGTACACAGAAAATCAGTTTTATGTTAGAATTATTAGCGGAGCATATAGAATTAAATGTCAAACTTTTAAATTAATTATATGGTTCCATGTGAAACACTGTTGTCAGCAGATGCCTCATATCACAATAGCTCAAGTAAGATTGAGCATAGTAAAGAAAGGTTTAAGATAATGAAAAAAAGAACACTATTTAGCTTATTTTCTCTAGCTGCAGTACTATTTCTGCTGTCAGCCTGCCGTTTCCTTGTACCATCTAATTCAGATTCTACCACTCGCTCTTCTAATTCGGATAAATCAGGAAAAAAAGTTAGTTTAAAGGATTCCTCAAGCTCATCAAAGCAATCTTCCAAAAGTAGAAGCAGCTCCCCTAGCAGCAGTAGTTCTTCCAGAAGTTCTAGTAAAGAAAATAGTAGTTCTAGTAAGGATATAGAAAAAACCACAGATGGTCTTCCAGAAGATGCCGATCACGCTAAGAATGATAAGATTTATGCGACTGGCAATGCCAAGGTCTATTACCAATCCTATGAATCTGGCGGTTTTGAAGCTCAAATTCCTGAATTTAAAGGATATACCCAAGAAAAAGTCAAAAGTATTCTCGGCGAACCAGAAAAAATAAGCACCGATCTCGCTTCTGAATATGAAGCCTTCCAAAACAAAGAATTAGAAAATCTTAAAAGACTGGTTCAGGAGCAAAAAATAAGTACCGAACAAGCGCGTGCTTTCTTAGCGGGTGTAGTTGACATTGCTCAAGCATCAAGATTACAAAATACCTACACAATTTACTCTTATAAAAATGAACAAATTTCTATTATCTTCTCACAGGAAGGCGAGCTACTTTATGTCACTCCTGACCCTGACTACCTCTACTTTAAATAATGTTCATAACAAAAGCCGAGACTTTACTTTAAGCCTCGGCTTTATTATTTTACCAGTCGACTAAGCCTAATCAGATAAAATTTTGTCTATCTATGCTTAATTCCGGAATTTAACTCTTTTCCACTGGAAAAACATTTGATATAATAGTACACGGAGAAAAAGAAAAAGTAGTTTGCTATGATGGCTATTCGCTTGAAGAGCAGACTGAGGCTTAGCCTCAAAGGGAGATTTTATGTTAGAAAGCAATAAACGCCGAAAAACCAAGGCTATTATTGAAAGAGCCATGGTTTCACTACTGCATAAGCAGTCCTTCGACCATATCACTACTGTACAGCTAGCTCAAGCTGCTGGCATCAGCCGTAGTAGTTTTTATACTCACTACAAGGACAAGTACGATATGATTGAACGTTATCAGCAAAACCTCTTTCATCAGTTGGGATATATTTTTGAGAATAATCAAGAAGATGTTCAAACTGCGATTACAGAGGTCTTTCAGTTCCTCCAGCTAGAGCCACTCTTGGCTGCTCTTTTGACAGAAAATGGCACGAAAGAGATTCAAAATTTCCTGCGCCATAAGCTGCAGGTGATGCTGGCGGATAGTCTGCAGGACCGTTTTAGTAGACGTGTTTACAATCATTTTGAAAAAGAATACAGCCGGGTCTTTCTAGCCAATGCCTTCTTTGGTGTCTGCCAAATGTGGATTGCTAGAGGAAAAAAAGAAAGTCCTGAACAAATAGCAGAATTTCTTTTGAAAATGCTGTAAGAAGTTGCTGGAACCCAATGGGTTCCAGCTCTTTTCATATTTTGAAAAATTAAACAGGGTGTACAAAACCTCTTTTGGTTCTGTACACCCTATTTTCCTTATATTATAGTTTCATAGCCAGCATATTAACTGTCATACCAGCTGCTGTTCCCATCAGAGCGATGGTGTCCCCTTCCTTGACTAGATTACGCTCCAGAGCATAGCAGAGAGAAAAAGGCACTGCTACTGACACCATATTCCCATAGTCTTGCACAATATTAAGGTATTTATCATCAGGAATACCCAAGCTGCGCATGACCATTGGCAGAGCCCGACTCGCCTGATGCGGAATGATATAATCCAAGTCAGATAGGCTAAGGCCACTCTTTTCTTTAAATTCTTTAAACATTTCTGGAATTTTTCTGGCAGAGAGCAAGAGAATCTTCTTGCCATTCATGTCAAACATGTAGTGAGTCTTGGTAGCATCTGAATACTCCTTAGGCTGAAACGATGTCAAACCACCGCGAATCTCTGTATCATGAGCTCCCTCAGACCAGGTCCGCTGCAAGCTGGAGATGACCCCTCTTTCTTCCTCTGTTGCTTCAAAAATCAAAGCTGCCGCTCCGTCACTGAACAACTCAAAACTTTCCCTCTGATTGGGATTGAGACCCAAACTTCCAACCTCACTGGACACGATGAGGATCCTTTGGTACTCACCAGCCTCCAACAAATGAGACATGAGACTCAAAGCCGAGATAAAACTGGTGCAGGTCGTGTTGATATCCATGGCTGGAATGGACAGCCCCTTAGCTACCAACTCATGAATCAGGGCAGCGGTACAAGGAATAGGCTGAACGCCCACTGCACTGGCTGACACGATACAATCGATGTCTTTGATAGTCAAGCCCGCTTGCTGCAGGGCTTTTTCAATCGCCTTAACAGCCATAGAAAGCTGGGTTTCTTCATTTTCCACCACCCGATATCGAGTCTGATCCTTAAAAGTCACGGTATTTCTAGGTAGATGCGTACCGTAACCAACTATCTTTATATGATTCTTTACTGCAGTCATATTAAACTCCTTCTTGTCAGACTTGAGACTGCTTGACAGTTGGGTAAACTGCCAAAGCGCTTCAGCCTCTGATTCATATATTTTTCCACTTGGAGCATTCTTAAGCCCGATAGATACGTTTCAACTTACGGCTTCTGTCCCGCTGATAACCTTCAAAAGAAATAGCAGGCATAAGAAAGCCCTTATCAGTCGCTAAGTTTTGAAATTGCTGGACAAGCTCGTCTTCTCGCTGCTGACTACGATGTTCGATAGCAATGGTCAGCGAATAGTCCTTTTTCTGAGCGACTTGATATTCTCCAATCCCATCAACTAAGAGCAGACAACGGCGGATAAAGTCTGGAAAGACCTCCACCGACTGACCTGCAGCATTTTCAAAAATAAAAATATCATCTGAACGCCCCTCAATCCTATCAATCCGTGTAAAGACCGAACCGCAGGGGCAAGGTTCAGGATTTTCCACCAAGATATCATTCAGCTCATATTGAAAAATTGGCTGAGAAGTCCGCTTGAAATCCGTAATAATTGGGTAAAAGCGCCTATCATCCAAGTAGTGCTTATCTACATGGACAATGTCTTCATTTAGATGAAGATTACCGTAGGCACAGCTGCAGGCTAAAAAGCCCTCGGTCGCTTGGTAAACCTGATCCACCTTTTTTAGACCAAATCCTTCTTGAATACTCTGCTGATCTGGCTCTTCCAAAATTTCTGCCACTGATACGACTTTGCTAGGGGCAATCTGCAAATTCCCTGCCTGGACTTGTTTTGCCAGCTCTAAGAGCATTGATGCTGGTGCTACCAAAATTGTCGGCTGATAAGCATTCAAGCGCTCTACATGCTCTTCGGCTCCCTGAAAAGTATCAAAGTACTCCAGAGAAATCAAGCCTGAATTGACAGTCTGATAGAGTTGGTTATCTGCCCGAAGAAAGAAGGCTATTTTATGTCCAAAGAGTTTGCCTTTAGGCAGCATCTTGGCCAAGATGGCTGCCGCCCACATACTGCGCTCCTTTTCAGTGGTGACAAACAAGCCTCGGTGACCGGATGTCCCCGAAGACAAGCCGACAGCGATTTCTCCTATCATGGGACTGAAATCACGTGTCCGCTCACTCTCTAGGGCCAAAGCTAGCAACTCATCACGATCCAGTCCCTGAGTATTGAGCTCATTGAAATGCTCCATCATGAAGGCCTTATTCATCTTAAAATCTGCTGGAATACCTGATTTAAAATAAGGTGATTCCTGCTGCAGAAATTCCCGATAGGCTGCTAAAGCCTTGATTTGATAGCATTCCAAGGCCTGTCGATCTTTAAATCGATGCACCCAGCGCATGACGCTAAAGGTTTTTAGAAATGTTCCTAGTTTCATACAAAATCTGCTCCGCTCTCTCAGCCGGATCATGACTGACTAGCACCTGATAGCCAACAGCAAGTAACTGCCGAAGCAAGGCCACACCGGCCATGTATTCTTCCTTGCTATCTTGGATCAGTGACGGCAAGAAACGCATCTGCTCTGTATACGGCAACAGATCCACGCCCCAGCACAAATCAGCTCCGATAAACAGATGATAATCTGGCAAAAAGAGACACGCTTGACCAGCAGCATGGCCATCAACTGAGGCCAGATATATACTGCCATCCCCAAACAAGTCGACTGTCTTGCGATAGAGGAATGCTGCTTGCACCTGCTGAGGTTCCACCACTTCCAACCGACTCTCAAAATCCTGCGGAAGAAATTCCTTAAAAATCAAATCCTTCAGTTTGGCATGCTGATACGTTTTGAAAACGGTCTTGGTCAGAATGAAGCGGGCCTTGGGAAAGAAAGCGGCTCCGCCGATGTGATCTGGATGCAAGTGCGACAAGATGACATAAGAAATATCTTCTGGCGCAATTCCTTTTTGCTCAAGCAGACGATCTACACGCTCCTCTTCTGACATATCAACAGGCGTTCCCAGACCATAAAGCCAGTATTTGAAATTGGGCTTCAGAATAGCTGGAGAATAGCCAGTGTCATAGAGAATAAAGCCTTTCTCACGATGCTTCAAGAGGAAAACACCAGCTGGAAAAATTATTTTTTTCTTGGCAACTCCCTTAAACATCTGCTGCAAGTGACTGCTGCAGCGCCCAGGCTGAAGATACTCAATTTTCTCGATAATGTTGGACATATTTTGCAATCCCTTCACTGATTGTCAACTTGGGTTGATAGCCCAAATCCCTTACTGCTGCTGATATATCCAGCGTTTGACTGTAACGCATTAAGTAATAGGTGTAAAGAGTAAGAGGCGGCTCTTTTTCAATGTGAAAAAAGCGATAAAAGCTTTCAAAGCCCTGTGCCAGAAGACCTAGAAAAGCAGCAGGTAACTTAATATAATGTTTACGAACCTGTAAACTATCTAAAGCTTCATCCAGCATATCCTTGAAACTACGGGATTCTCCGTTGGTAATGTTGTAAACTTGTCCTTGCGCTTCTGGCATTTCCAAAGCCAGACGAACAGCCAAGGCCACATTTTCCACACAGGTCATGTCCATCATTTGCTGGCCATTTCTGATGAGTGGAATCGCCAGTTTTTGGCTCAAGCGCAGAATTCTAGGAAAAATACTGGTGTCTCCAATACCAAAAAGCCCTCTAGGACGTAAGATAACCGATGGAATTTGAGGATAGCTTCGGACAATCCGCTCAGCCATGAGCTTGCTTTTTATATAGAAATTTAGCTCATTCTCCTGAGGAGCAGCCTCTTCTTTGATAGCGAATTGGTCACGCGCCGCAGCATAAACACTCGGAGAGGAAATATAGACCAGTCGTTGCACTCCAAAATGTCGGCAGGCTTCCATAACCAACTTGGTTCCTACCACATTGGTCTGATAAAACTGCTCCCATGGTCCCCAAATCGTTGAGAGGGCACCAGCATGCACCACTGCATCCACTCCTTCACAGGCTGCAAAAATTTCTTCTTCTCTGGTAAAATCTCCAGCAAAAAACTCTACTAAAGAACCTTCTAACTGCCGACCAGCCTTCAGATTACGACCAAAAGCCCGTACCTGATAGCCTTGTTCAGCCAGCTCTTCAACAACATACTTTCCTAGAAAGCCAGTCGCTCCTGTCACTAGAACCTTCATCGCTACTCCTTTCATACAATTTTCTGTTTGTGTCTTGTCCCCATTATACACCATTTCAGCAAATCTTCCGTAAAAAAGCTGGAAAAAATCTTTACAGAGTGTCTCACCTGATTGGATAGGAGTAGAAAGAAATCAGATAATTTCCCAAAACAGCTGTCTCAAGCCATTGACATTTTTTAGTAGGAATTAGCTTTATTATTTCATTGAGAGTATAAAAAAGAAGCCGGGAAACCGACTTCTGAACAAATACAAATTAAAGCATTTTGTTGTAGAATTCAACGATAAGTGCTTCGTTGATTTCTGGGTTGATTTCATCACGCTCTGGAAGGCGAGTCAATGAACCTTCTAATTTTTCAGCATCGAATGATACGAATGCTGGACGTCCAAGAGTTGCTTCAACAGCTTCAAGGATTGCTGGAACTTTCAATGATTTCTCACGAACTGAGATCACTTGACCTGGAGTTACGCGGTATGATGGGATATCAACGCGTTTGCCGTCAACAAGAATGTGACCGTGGTTTACGAATTGACGAGCTTGACGACGAGTAGTCGCAAGACCAAGACGGTAAACAACATTATCCAAGCGACGCTCCAAGAGAAGCATGAAGTTGAAACCAAGAATTCCTTCTTTGATTTTTGAAGCTTGAACAAACAAGTTACGGAATTGTTTTTCACCTACACCGTAAGTGAAACGAAGTTTTTGCTTTTCAGCCAATTGCAAACCGTATTCTGACAATTTGCTGCGGTTGTTTGGTCCATGTTGACCAGGTACATAGTTACGGCGAGCCAATTCTTTACCTGTACCAGTAAGAGAAAGACCCAAACGACGAGCTTGTTTCCAAGATGGTCCTGTATAACGTGACATAAAAATGTCCTCCTGTAAAATATTTTTGAGGAAATAGTCACTTAGAAAGCCCTGATTCGTGCAGAACATTTTCGCCCAAACAGCTAAGGCTACTTTTATAGCTGATGTTCTGTTGACGAGCTCCATGCTTTCCTGCTGCTATTTCACACAAGGGCTATTGTACCATGAATAAAGTCAAAAGTAAAGGGGCTCATACAAAAAATCAAGCCAAAAGGCTTGATTGAAGTTGTTTCTTGAAAGCAAAGGAATTCAGGCAGTTACTTCACACTCCCAAAATCCTCAAAATCTCCTGCTTGTATCGCAGCTTCTGCAATTCCTTATCCTCGCGGACTGACCAGGTCAGTTGGAAATCTGCTACGATTTGTCCAGGCCGATTTTTCAGAATATAGATGCGGTCGCTGAGAGCCAGAGCTTCCTCGATGCTATGAGTAATGAGAAGAGTCGTCAGACCCAGCCTACGGTGAATATCCAGATACCAAGCGTGTAGCTCCATCTTGGTCAGCTCATCCAAAGCACTAAAGGCCTCGTCCAGAAGAAATAGCTTGTGGCCGAACATATAGGTCCGCAACAGGGCCACGCGCTGCCGCATACCCCCACTTAGCTCATGTGGATACTTGTCTGCCACATCAAAGAGGCCAAACTCTCTCAAAATCTCAGTCGCCTGCTCCGTCGCTTCCTTTTTTGATACTTTTCGGATAAGCAGGGGCAAGATGACATTGCCCAGCACTGTCTTGTGCTCCAGCAGCAAGTCCTTCTGCAGCATATAACTCACCCGACCCTTGGGATTTTCCTGCCCGTCTAGGACAATCCTTCCCGACTGGACCTCCAAAATCCCAGCAATCAGATTAAAGAGGGTCGTTTTCCCGACTCCACTTGGTCCCAAAATCGCTACGACCTGGCCAGCTTCCACCTGTAGGCTGATATCTTTCAAAATCTGCTGCTCATCATAAGCATAGCTTACATTTTCAAGTTTAATTTCTGTCATTATTTTATATAATCGTTGCTAAATCCCTTGTCACTCAAGTCATTGTCCACGATACCCTTATCCTTAGCCCATTTGTAAAAGGCATTCCAGCGGCTAGCCTCAAACTGACCCCACTTATCCTTATCCGATGCATATTGCTCGGACAAATATTTTTGGGAAGCCAAGACAAAGTCACGCTTATTTTTCAACTCTGGCGCATGCTTGATTAAAATATCCGCCGCTTCTTCAGGGTGCTCCATGGCATATTGATAGCCCTTCTTGATGGCCTGCAAGACCTTTTTCGCCTCGTCCGGATTCTTCTTGAGATAGTCATTATTAGCAATAATCACTGGAGAATAGTAGTCAAACTCCTTTACATAGTCCTTCATATAAAAGAAATTTGTATCCATGCCCTGAGTTTGAGCCATGATGCCGTCCCAGCCATGATAAATCCAGGCCGCATCAAACAAACCATTTTCAATCGGCGTAATAGAGTTAGAATCGTTGTTAGGAACTTTTTCCACTTCATCAAACTGGCCGCCTTGGCTTTCAACCAAAGTTTTGAGCATGCCTAGCTCCACTGGATCATTCCAAGTGCCGTATTTCTTGCCAGCTAGGTCCTTAGGTCCAGTAATCCCTACAGACTTCTTGGAAATAATGCCCGAAGTATTATGCTCTACAATGGCTGCAACGGCTGTGATTTCTGCGCCCTTATCCAATTTTTTAGCCATGGAGTCCTGGAAATAAATGCCAAAAGGTGCCTTGCCGTTGATAATCAAATCCGAACTGCTATCTTCAGGCGGCAACTTGATATCCACATCCACGCCTGCTTCCTTGAAGTAGCCCTTTTCTTGAGCCACATAAAGGCCGGTATGGTTGGTGTTAGGTGACCAGTCTAGGATAAAATCAATCTTTTTATCCTTCTTAGCTGACTCCGAGCCTGACTGACTGCAAGCCGCTAGACCAAAGATAGACACGGCAGCTAAACCTGCCAGCAACACTTTATAACTTTTTTTCATCATTATCCTCTTTTCTTTCTTTGGAAAATGGCAGAGCTGAGCTCCTATTTCCACTTAATGACATATTTTTCACTGACAGCCACCAGCTTCATCCCCAGAAGACTGATAACCGAAACCAATATGATAATGGCAAACATGGTATCGTACTGGAAAAGTTTCTTAGACTGAATCATATAAACACCCAAGCCTTCAAAACCACCCAACCATTCAGAAACCACAGTCGTAATGAAGGCGTAGGAAACACTCACCCTCAGACCCGCATAGAAATAAGGCAAACTAGCTGGAATTTTAAAATGCCAGAGAATCTGCCAGCGATTGGCCTGCATAAGCTCAAAGAGAGTCAGAGTATCCCGGTCACAATGCCGAAAACCGTCCAGAATACTGACGATAATCGGAAAAGTCGTCGTCAGAATAATGAGCACAATCTTGGGCAAAATCCCATAACCCAGCCAGAGAACCAGAATTGGCGCCAAAGCAATGGTCGGAATCGTCTGCACCACGACCATCATGGGATAAATCAGATCATTGAGCCAGCTCATGCTGTCCATGAGTATAGCTAGCATACAAGCCAAGATGACGCCCAAGACTAAACCCAGCAAGGCTACTTTTAAGGTGGCCCAGCTATGACTTGCTAGAAAGCCAGCATCTCTGATAAAGGCCTGACCAATTTCCAGAGGTGTCGGCAGGATAAACTTGGGCAAGAGCTTGAGCCAGCCCATGACCTGCCAGATGACAAGTACACCCAGCATCCCTAAGAGACCGATTTGCTGCCGCATCAGCCTTTGTAGTGCTTTCATTGATTAGTTTTCCTCCCTTCATTTATTTTGGGCCCTGCAATTCTTTCAATCATCAAGCTTTTGAAAAGATGATAAAAGAAAAGGCCTTTTCCATATACGGAAAAGGCGCACAAATACCACATTTTTTCGGTATATTTCCTACGCTGGCATTACCCAGATCAGGTGCGGTCGAAGCTTACACTTCCTCTCAGACTGTACACAGACTCCCATATATAGGACTATGATAGCGCAATCATCAGCAAATGTCAAGATTGGAGCTTGGACTCACTCTTTTTCAACTATAAGTAAAGCAAACTATCATCAATCAGCCAAACTTCCCTTTCGCAGCCAGCAAAGTCTCCATAGCCATGATATTCTCAGTCTCACTTGTGGATAAAATGGTTTCAAAGCCCAATTCAGCTGCCGTGTCTAAGTTAGCCTGAATATCATCAATGAAGACGGATTCCACTGGATCCAGACCATATTTTTTCAAGAGCTTGTGGTAAATCTCTACTTCTGGCTTGACGACACCAACCTCTGAGGAAAGGATATAGCCCGACAGCAGTGGAAAAATAGTCAACAAACCAGCTTTTTCAATATGATAAAAAATCTCACAAGTGGTTGACAAGATATAGATTCGATAGCCCTGGTCAACCCATAGCCGAATTCTTTCCTGTAAATCACTGTAAACATGCACAACCTCATACCAATGATAAAAGATATTCTTAATGGCGGAATGATAAGAAACATCCAGCTGAGCCAGGACTTCCTCACAAGCTCCTTTCAAACTCAGCTCTCCCTTGTCTGTCTGATGCCAGACACCTGATTCAAAAATGACCTGCCTAAGAACCTGCTGCCGCTCTTTCTCAGGTTCAAAATATGTCAAGATTTTCTCAGAATTCCATTCAATCAGAACATTGCCCAAATCAAAAACCAAATTTTTAATCATGATGACCACCTGTTTTCTTTGCTTATCATCCTCTATATAAGTCGATTTGACTGAGGAATTGCTTCAAATATAAGTAAAAAGGCCCACCGGACCTTTCTATTCATCAAAATAACGGATGAGGTTCTTTTCTGTCAAAATGTCAGAATAAGTATAAGACTCTACATAGGTATTAGAGATTTCCCCTGGCTGACCGCCTTCATTGGAATATTCCACGATAAACAAAGACGGATAGACTTCAATCAGACGGCCTTGCTTGCTTTTTTGGCGCTTACGACCGTTTTCCAGCGTCATCTCAACGATTTGTCCCTCATGCGCCTTGATATCTTCTTTGATTTTTTTCATTTTTGCCACATCTGTAAATGCATCACTCATCTTTATTCGTCCTCTCTTTTGGAAATACTTGAGAATTTATTATACTCTTTCTGGAAAATTAACTCTACTGTACCACGCGCTCCACTCCGGTTTTTCTCGATAATGACTTCAACCTTGTTGTTGGGAATGCCTTCTTCCTCCTCACCAGCTCGATCATAATAATCATCCCGGTAAAGGAAGGCAACGATATCCGCATCCTGCTCAATGGAACCTGATTCCCGAATATCAGACAGCACTGGTCGCTTATCCTGCCGCTGCTCCACGCCACGCGAGAGCTGACTCAGCGCAATGACCGGCACCTTGAGCTCCTTCGCCAAGATTTTCAACTGTCGGGAAATTTCCGAAACTTCTTGCTGGCGATTTTCACGACCAGTTCCTGTGATCAGCTGCAGATAGTCAATCAAGACCAGCCCTAGATTGCCCGTTTCCTGGGCCAGTTTTCGAGCCCGCGAGCGAATCTCCGTAATCCGAATCCCTGGTGTATCATCGATATAAATACTAGCATTGGCCAGATTAGCTGTCGCAATGGTATATTTTTGCCACTCTTCATCTGTCAGTTGCCCCGTACGAATGGAATGAGAGTTAATCACCCCTTCTGAAGCCAACATCCGGTCCACCAAGCTCTCCGCACCCATTTCCAGAGAGAAAATGGCCACAGTCTTATCCAGCTTGGTTCCGATATTCTGAGCGATATTAAGGGCAAAGGCTGTCTTTCCGACCGCTGGCCGAGCCGCCAGAATGATTAATTCTTCCTCATGCAGACCAGTCGTCATCTTGTCCAGCTCACGATAGCCAGTCGCAATCCCAGTGATATCTGATGTCTGCAGAGATCGAGCCTCCAGATTGCCAAAGTTAAGATTCAGCACATCACGGATATTTTTAAAGCCACTGCGGTTAGCTGTTTCACTGACATCAATCAGTGCTTTTTCAGCTCCGGCGATAATTTCCTCTGACAGCCGGTCGCCATCATAGGCTTGATTGATAGACTCTGTCAGACGCGAAATCAGCCGCCTTAGAATGGCCTTCTCTGCAACGATTTTAGCATAGTATTCAGCATTGGCAGAGGTTGGCACAGAATTGACCACTTCCACCAAGTAGCTGAGACCGCCGATATTCTGCAAATCACCCTGACTATCCAAAATATTGCGAACCGTCGTTGCATCAATGGCATCCCCGCGGTCAGCCAAGTCAATCATAGCCTTGAAAATCAAGCGATTGGCATACTTAAAGAAGTCAGCAGGCTCGATATACTCACGAACAAAGACCAGTTTGCTCTCATCAATGAAAATGGCTCCTAAGACGGACTGCTCCGCTAAAATATCCTGAGGCTGAGCTCGGAGTTCATCAATCTCTGCCATCGGTAAATCCTTCCTTCAAATCACTATTATCCTTCTTTAACCCGCAAACGGATCACCCCAGTTATATCCTGATAAATTTTCACTGGAACATCTATCAGACCAATGGAACGAATCGGTGAGTCCACCTTAATATGGCGCTTATCAATTTTAATGCCAAACTGCTTCTGTAGCTCTTCTGCTATTTTCTTGCTGGTAATAGAGCCAAAGGTACGGCCGTCCGGACCAACTTTTTCAGTAAATTGAACAAGAGTAGCTTCTGCTGCTAACTTAGCTTTAATAGCTTGAGCTTCTGCCACTAGTTCTGCGTGAGCTTTTTCTTCGGACTTTTGCTTGCCGCGCAGTTCACCAATAGCCTGCGCTGTTGCTTCCTTGGCTAAATTTTTCTTAATCAGAAAATTTTGAGCATAGCCAGTCGGCATTTCCTTGATTTCGCCTTTTTTGCCCTTGCCTTTTACATCTGCTAAAAAAATTACTTTCATCCTTTTTTCTCCTCGTCTATTATTACTTCCTCTTTAATGACTTGGTCCATAATTTCTTGATTCAGCGACTGAAGGACCTCGGAAACTGTTTTACCTTCAATTTGAGCTGCTGCCAGATTGAAATGACCGCCACCGCCCAGCTTTTCCATAATTCGCTGAACATTGATCTTGCTGCGACTGCGAGCCGAAATAGACACATAACCTTTGGTATTCTTGCTCACGACAAAAGTAGCTTCAATTCCTGACATGGAGAGCATGGTATCAGCTGCCTTACTGATGACAACCGTATCATAAGTGTTCTCCTCTGGACCAGCTGCTACAATGACATTAGGCAAAATCTTCTTACCATTTAAAATCAGCTCATTAATCGCACGATATTCCTCAAAATTCGTAGCTGAAATGTCCTGAATCACAACACTGTCACTGCCCCGAGTTCGTAGATAGCTGGCCACATCAAAGGTCCGACTGGTGACTCGAGATGAAAATCCTTTGGTGTCAAGCATAATCCCCGCCATGAGAATGCTGGCTTGCATCTTACTGAGACGGTTCTTTTTAGAATTCTGGAACTGAATCAGCTCCGTCACCAACTCACTAGCACTGCTAGCCCCACTTTCGATATAGGCAATCACAGCATTTTCCGGAAAATCTTCATCACGGCGATGGTGGTCGACTACGATAATCTGACTGAATTGATCAAAGAAATCCTTAGACAGAGTCAGAGATATCTTGGAGTGATCAACCATAATCAAAAGAGAACGATTGGTCACCATATTTACTGCTTCAGAAAGCGGCACCAGATAGTCAGCCCCTTCCTGCTGGAGCTTTGTAATGGACCGCTCAATATCAGAAGCCATCTGAGACGGATCATAGACCACATAAGTTTTCTCGATGATATTACTAGCAAAAAGCTGCATACCAAGAGAAGAACCCAAGGCATCCATATCCAGATTTTTATGTCCGACTACAAATACCTGATCCACACTCTTAATCTTATCAGAGATCGCAGTCATCATAGCCCGAGTTCGGGTGCGCGTCCGCTTAACAGCTGACGCCGTTCCTCCACCAAAGAAAATTGGGTTCATGTTGTCGTTATTTTCTTTGACGACAGCTTGATCCCCACCCCGAACTTCAGCTAAGTTGAGGTTAAGCAGGGCTACCCGACCGATTTCATCATGATTGCCATCACCATAAGAAAAGCCCATACTAAGTGTCAGTGACAGCTCTCGATTTTTAGCTTCCGTCCGGAATTGATCAATGATAGAAAATTTATTTTCCATCAGCTGTTCCAGCACTGTGTAATCCGTAAAAAGATAGAACCGATCCATGCCAACCCGACGGTAAAACATGTGAAACTGCTCAGAAAATTCTGCTACGAAGTTGGCCACAAAGCTATTGATATGACTGATATCCGTGTCTGAAACGACATCTTCCAAATCATCATAATTATCCACAGAGATAATCCCAATCACCGGGCGCGTTGTCACCAGACCAACAGTGGCTTCGTATTCATTGGATGCATCAAAAAAATAAAACACACTGGATGCACGGTCCAAGTAAACCGAATATTTCTTGTCTCCAACCGTAGCATAATGACCAGAGTCTGAATAAGCAGCCTTCATGATATTCTTGAGCATATCAGCATCAAAATCACCATCTTCGGTTGTAAAAATCAGTTCTGCATATGGATTAAACCACTCTACATCACTACTATCTTCACTGATTTTAATGACACCAACTGGCATCTTATCCAGCAAGGAAGCGAGGCTTCCTTCTGCTTGATGATTGACATAATGAATCTGCTCAATCTCATCTAGCTCGGATACTCTCTGTTGCTGGATAAAAAGCACAATCAAAAGAGCCAGCACAAGCATGAGAGCAGCTAGCATGGCCAAACTATCACCAAAAAGCCTCAGACAGATGGCTAAGATTATAAAGGAAATTAGACCCGCCATCGCCAAGTGAATTGGGGCAAAACGAAATTTTTTCATCATAGACCTCTTATTCCGCCATTTTACCATAAATCCTAGAAAAAAGCGAATTTCTCCCAATAATCAAAGCATTTAACAATGGTAAAGGAAGCGAAAAACAGTCTTTCAAAGTTTACAATCTTGTCAACCCCTTGTAACTTTACACAAAAAGGCTGCTTCCCAAAGGAAACTCAGCCTTTTACAAGAGTTACTTCGCTTGATTTTTAGAAATACTTCTAGACTTGCCTTCTAGGTAAACCATCAAAATAGAAATATCTGCTGGATTGACACCAGAAATACGACTAGCCTGACCAATTGTTTCTGGATTGATTTTCTTAAACTTCTGTCGCGCTTCTGTCGCAATCGAGTCAATATCATCCCAATCAATGTTAGCTGGAATCCGCTTCTCTTCCATACGCTTCATCTTTTCAACCTGATCGAGAGCTTTGGAAATATAGCCTTCGTACTTAATCTCTGTCTCAATCAGCTCGATAATCTTCTCATCAAGCTCCTCTGCAGCCGGACCAATGAACTGAACTACATCTTGGTAAGACACTTCCGGACGCCGCATAAATTCTTTGGCAGTCACTGCATCCGTCAGAGGCTTAAAACCAAGGGCTTCTACCTTAGCATTTGTTTCCTTGACAGGTTTTAGCTTGATGGATTCCAAACGCTTCATCTCATTATCAAATTGATTCTTTTTAATCTCAAAACGAGCCCAGCGCTCATCATCTACCAGACCAATTTCTCGTCCCATCTCTGTCAAACGCATGTCAGCATTGTCATGACGGAGAATCAGACGGTACTCAGCTCGACTGGTCAAGAGTCGGTAAGGTTCTACCGTCCCCTTGGTCACCAAATCATCAATCATGACTCCAATGTAACCATCACTGCGCTTCAAGATCAACTCCGGCTTACCTTGGATTTTCAAGGCCGCATTAATCCCAGCAATAATCCCTTGACCTGCAGCTTCTTCGTAACCAGAAGTCCCATTGGTCTGACCTGCTGTAAAGAGTCCTGAAATTTTCTTGGTTTCTAAGGTTGCCCGCAACTGGTGGGGCATAATCATATCGTACTCAATGGCATAGCCTGTCCGCATCATCTCAGCATTTTCTAAACCTTTGATAGAGTGAACCAAGTCCTTTTGTACATCTTCTGGCAGACTGGTTGACAGCCCCTGCACATAAACTTCTTCCGTATCACGTCCCTCAGGCTCTAAGAAAAGCTGGTGTCGTTCTTTATCCGCAAAACGGACGATCTTATCCTCGATAGACGGGCAATAGCGTGGCCCCACTCCCTTAACGATACCTGAAAACATAGGAGCCCGGTGCAGGTTATTTTGGATAATTTCGTGACTTTCTGCATTGGTATAAGTCAACCAGCAAGGAACTTGATCTTTCACATAGTCCTCATCACGAGAAGTGTAAGAGAAATGATTGGCCTTTTCATCACCTGGCTGAATCTCGGTCACATCATAATTGATAGATGATGCCTTAACACGCGGAGGCGTTCCAGTTTTAAAACGACCAATTTCAAAACCTAGATCACGCAGGTTATCTGCTAAAGGAATGGCTGCCAGACTGTGATTAGGACCAGATGAATACTTGAGATCACCAATGATAATTTCTCCCCGCAAGGCTGTTCCGGTCGTAACAATGACGGCTTTAGCCGCATACTCCTGATGGGTCGCTGTCTTAACCCCAATGACCTTACCATCTTCTACCAAGATTTCATTAATCATGGTTTGCCGCAAGGTCAGATTTTCTTGATTTTCGACAGTCTTCCGCATTTCTTTGGAGTAAAGCTCTTTATCTGCCTGCGCCCGAAGAGCCCGAACAGCGGGTCCTTTACCAGTATTGAGCATTTTCATCTGAATATAGCTCTTGTCAATATTCTTGGCCATCTCTCCGCCCAAAGCATCTACTTCACGAACGACAATGCCTTTCGCAGATCCTCCTATAGAGGGATTGCAGGGCATAAAAGCCAGCATCTCAATATTGATGGTTGCCAAAAGAACCTTACAACCCATTCGACTAGCAGCAAGCGATGCCTCAACCCCAGCATGCCCTGCTCCAATCACGATAATATCATAACTTTCAGTAAAATTGTGTGACATTTCTTTTTCCTTCATTTTTTCACCAAAAAAGGCCAAATCTCTAGAGGTGCAGGACAAAAAAGCCTGCAACATCCATGAGCTTTGACCATCATAGGTATTGCTTATCTTATTTTAGCAAATTATGTTGAATTGTCAATCTAAATGTACTGCAAGACTTGACCATTCTTATAAACTCTGTCAATCAAGCCACCACCTAAGCACTCATCGCCATCATAAAAGACAACTGCTTGACCTGGAGTAACAGCCCTTTGAGGCTGATCAAAGTTGACAACTGCCTTATCACCCTTTACAGTAACTGTCACTTTGGAATCAGGCTGACGATAACGGAACTTAGCTGTACATTCCATAGTAAATTCTTCTGGCATTTCTTTTGTGAAATGAACCTGACTAGCGTCAAGACTGGTTGACATCAAATTGTCATGGTAAAAGCCCTGACCAACATAAAGAATATTTTGGCTGAGGTCTTTTCCAACCACAAACCAAGGTTCATTATCTCCACCATGCTGACCACCAATTCCAAGACCACCTCGCTGGCCAATGGTATAATACATCAACCCAGCATGCTGGCCCATATCTCTGCCTTCCAAGGTCATCATGCGACCCGGCTGGGCTGGTAAATATTGACTCAGAAATTCTTTAAAATTCTTCTCACCAATGAAGCAAATACCTGTCGAGTCTTTTTTCTTAGCTGTAGCTAAACCAGCTCTTTCAGCAATCGCTCGAACTTCTGGCTTTTCTAAATGCCCCAGAGGAAACATGGTCTTTTGCAGTTGTTCCTGTGACAGTTGGCTTAGGAAGTAAGTCTGATCCTTGTTATTATCCTTACCTCTCAGCATGTGTACTAGGCCATCTTCATCTCTCTTTACCTGAGCATAATGACCTGTTGCAACGTAATCTGCACCCAGTGTCAAGGCATAGTCAAGGAAGGCTTTAAACTTGATTTCCTTGTTACACATGACATCTGGATTTGGAGTCCTACCAGCTCGGTATTCCGTCAAGAAGTATTCAAAAACGCGATCCCAGTACTCTTTCTCAAAGTTGACAGAGTAGTAAGGAATGCCAATCTGATCTGCAACAGCAGCTACATCCTTGTAGTCTTCTGTGGCTGTGCAGACACCAAATTCATCTGTGTCGTCCCAGTTTTTCATGAAGATGCCAATCACATCGTAACCTTGTTCTTTTAAGAGCAAAGCAGTTACTGATGAATCGACACCTCCGCTCATACCAACAACGACACGAATCTTAGAGTTATCACTCATTGTGTTCTCCCATCTTTTCGTTATTTCACGATTGAAGGTCGTGCTGTGCTTTCAACGATTGAAGGTCGCTTGAGCAAGGCCTATTATAGCACGAAAGGACTAGGAAAACAAATCATAAATTCAACTAAATTTATTATCTGTAAAGAATGTTTACAACATTGTAAAGTTATTGATTTTCTCGTTTACTTTCCTATCTAACGAAATTTTATAATATCCACTTTTAATTCATTTAAAAAATCAGCAGAAAGCCCTTAACTTTGTTATAATGAAAATAATAAATTAGCTGCAAGGAGAAATCATGACTTCACTAAGATTTCAATCTGTTTTTGATATTATCGGACCCGTGATGATAGGCCCATCAAGCAGTCATACAGCAGGCGCCGTTCGTATCGGAAAAATTGTCTCCTCTATTTTTAACGATGAGCCTACGGAAGTAGAATTCCAGCTCTTTAACTCTTTTGCCAAAACTTACCGAGGTCACGGAACTGACTTGGCTCTTGTAGCAGGGATTCTAGGCATGGAGACAGATGACCCTGAGATTCCTAACAGCCTTGAAATCGCCCATAAACGCGGTATCAAGATTGTCTGGACGATTCAAAAGGATAGCAATGCACCCCACCCAAATACGACAAAGATTACAATCAAAAATGACCATAAAACAATCAGTGTGACTGGAGTCTCTATCGGTGGCGGCAACATTCAAGTAACAGAGTTGAATGGTTTTTCAGTATCTCTAAGCATGAATACTCCGACCATCATTATTGTCCACCAGGATGTCCCAGGTATGATTGCCCATGTCACCGAAGCTCTGTCACGCTACAATATCAATATAGCTCAGATGAATGTTACCCGTGAGAAGGCTGGAGAAAAAGCAATTATGATTATTGAAGTTGACAGCCGCAGCTGTGAAGAAGCCATCAATGAAATCCGTAGTATTCCTCATCTGCACAATGTGAATTTCTTTAAATAGGAGAAAATATGTTTTATTCCATCAAAGAATTGGTAGAGCGAGCTGACTTGGATTACCAAGGAAATGTTGCTGAATTGATGATTGCTACCGAGTATGAATTAACTGGTCGTGAAAGAGATGAAGTCCTGCGACTGATGGGTCGCAATCTGGAAGTCATGAAAGCCTCTGTCCTTCTTGGACTGGATGAGAGCAAGTCTCGCAGCGGCTTGACTGGCGGAGACGCAGCAAAACTTGACCACTATATCCAGTCAGGAAAGACTTTATCAGATTACACTGTGCTGACTGCTGCAAAAAATGCTATTGCTGTCAATGAGCATAATGCTAAAATGGGTTTAGTTTGTGCAACACCTACTGCCGGCAGCGCTGGCTGTTTGCCAGCTGTTCTTACATCTGCCATTGAAAAATTAGGGCTCTCAGAAGAAGAACAGCTAAACTTTCTATTAGCTGCAGGCGCTTTTGGCCTAGTTATTGCCAATAACGCCTCAATTTCGGGTGCTGAAGGTGGCTGTCAAGCTGAGGTTGGCTCCGCTTCTGCTATGAGTGCAGCTGCTTTAGTTCTCGCTGCTGGAGGTTCACCTTTTCAAGCCAGTCAAGCTATTTGTTTTGTCATTAAAAACATGCTGGGCTTGATTTGTGATCCAGTAGCTGGTCTGGTCGAAGTGCCTTGTGTCAAGCGAAATGCTATGGGAGCCAGTTACGCCTTTATTGCAGCTGATATGGCTCTTGCAGGAATCGAATCTAAAATTCCTGTTGACGAAGTCATTGACGCCATGTATCAAGTCGGATCAAGTCTGCCTACTGCTTTCAGAGAAACAGCTGAAGGTGGCCTAGCTACAACACCGACAGGTCGCAGACTTTCAAAAGAAATCTTCGGAGAATAACCTTGACAAATTTGTCAAGAAGATTTACTAGATAGTAAACAAGGAGACAAGATGAGTCATTTGAAATATATCTTCTTTGATTTGGATGGAACCCTAGTTGACAGTTCAAAGGGCATCCAAGAATCCTTTGAATACAGCTTCAAACAACTTGGAAAAGAGTGCCCTGAAGAAAGTATTATAAAAAGTTTTATGGGGCCGCCTCTGGAAGTAAGCTTCGCCTCTGTTCTTGAAGAAAGTCAAGTTCCAGAAGCGATTAACTATTACCGCAGCTTCTATAAGGAAAAAGGCATCTGGGGCGTCCGTCTCTATGAGAGGATACCAGAATTGCTGGCACAGTTAAAAGAAGCCGGCTATCAGATTTATGTAACAACAAGTAAAAATCAACCCACAGCACAAGATTTATTAGCAAATCTAGCCATCTCTGAGCAATTTGATGATATTTTTGGCTCACTGCCAGATTCATTTCACAAAGCAGATGTTTTGCGCCGAGCTCTGCGAACACTAGATGCAAATCCAGAAGAAACCATAATTATAGGCGATACAAAGTTTGATATAATCGGCGGTAAAGAAGTAGGAATCTCAACTCTAGGAGTCCTTTGGGGGTTTGGCAGCCAAAAAGAGTTACTAGAAAATGGAGCAGATTTGCTGGCTAATTCTCCCAAGCACATTTTAAAAATATTGAATGAACGCTTTTCATAACTTTACACATTTGTCAATCTAGATAAGATTGTTCCCTTTAAATCTTTATCTACACTATTATTTTATGCTTATAAATTGTCAATTTTATGTAAACCAAAAAACCACAGAAATCTGTGGTTTTTTTTATTTCTATCTTAGTAGCCCCAAGCTGAAAGTCCTTGAGCACTGTAGGCACTATATGCTGATTGGATTTGATCATCAACAGTAGCCGTTGATCCCCAACCTGGCATCGTTTGGAAAAGACCACTAGCACCAGATGCGTTGTAAGCATCTACCTGACCATTTGATTCACGAGCAATGATAGCTTCCCAAGTTGATGCAGGAACACCTGTCATCTCTGCCATACGTGATGCTGCATAAGAACCAGTTGCACCAGCGGTATTACCATTGCTAAGTACAAGGCCTCCTGAAGTTGCTGCTGAATTAGCTGTTGCTGCAGGTGCTGCATAATTATTTACGGGAGTTGCAGTTGCTGCTACGCTTGTTTCAGACGTTTTGGCACTATTTCCAAGTTCCAAGATTTGACCAACACGGATGTGATTTGGATCTGCAATCTTGTTTAACTCTACTAATTTCTCAAGAGTTGTATTTTTTTCGTTAGCAATAGCTGATAAAGTATCACCGGCTTCAACTGTATAGGTCTCGGCATTTGCAATACCTGAAACCAAGAAAGCCGCTGCAGCGACTGCACCTGTTAAAGTCCATTTTGCTGTTTTTTTGTTCATTAAAAAGTAATTCTCCTTTCGGTGATAATACTATCTTACACATAAAATATTACCAAAAAGTTACATTACCAAGTCAAACGTTACAAGAACATTTAGTTTAGACGTTAAAAACAGACTTTTAGAGCTTTTTTGCCAAATATTTTCTTTGACGAGGCAAAAAATAGACAGGTTTAACTTATACTATTCTCTAAAAACACTTTAAACAGTAGGTCAGTTTTTCAATATATAAAGTAGAATACCTAATATAAGTAAGCTAATAATAGCCAAGCTGTCATTTCTTTTCCATGCCAAACGGCGAAAACGTGTCCGACCTTCACCTCCATTATAGCCGCGCGCTTCCATGGCAATAGCTAGAGCATCTGCCCTTTTAAAACTAGAAGCAAACAAAGGGATTAGAATGGGAATAATAGATTTAACCTTTTGAACAAGCTTTCCCTCGCCAAAGTCAACACCACGCGCCCTCTGGGCGTTCATAATCCGAGTAGTATCATCCATTAAAGTTGGAACGAAGCGCAGGCTCATAGAGAGCATCAGACCAATCTCATGTGCTGGCACCTTGAAAACCTTCAGAGGCTTCAGCAAAGACTCCACGGCATCAGACAAGCTTAAGGGGGTCGTTGTCAGAGTCAGAAGAGTAGAAAAGAAAATAATCAGAATAAAGCGGCTAAAAATAATGCCAGCCTGTGACAGTCCTAGTTCTGTAATTCTGACAAAAGCGAATCGAAAGATTGTGGCCCCTCCCGAGGTCAAAAACAGCTGGAACAAGGTAGTAAAAGCTATGATAAAAACCATGGACTGGATACCCTTTAAAAAGAACTTCAAAGGAACCTTGGACAGCAAGACCAAACTAAAAACGAAAACAAACAACAGCAGATTGGCCACAAGATTATTAGCCCAGAAAATTAATAGAATAAAAAGAAACATCGCCAGCAACTTGCTCCGCGGATCCAAACGATGGATGATTGAATTTCCGGGAATATAGCGACCTAAAATTAACTTATCCATGCAAGATCTCCTTGAATTCTTCAATTGTAATAGGATAATGCGAGAAGGTCATCCCTTTCTCCGCCAATTCGTGAGCAAATTTTGTAATCTTAGGAACACCCAATTGAATACTCTCCATAAAATCCAAATCCTGAAAGACCTGAGCAGGCTGACCGCTCTTGACGACTCTGCCCTTATCTAAAACATAGACTGTATCAGCAAAGTTGGCTACATCATCCATTAGGTGAGTTACCAAAACAATGGTCATACCGGCTTGATGCAGCTCTTCAAAGAGCCTCATCAGTTCTTTTCGACCGGATGGATCAAGTCCTGCTGTCGGCTCATCCAAAACCAAGATATCAGGCTCCATGGCTAGTATACCAGCGATGGCCACCCTGCGCATCTGGCCACCAGAAAGTTCGAAAGGACTGCGATTGAACAAATCCTCAGAAATCCCGACCAAGTGTAGCTTTTCACGCGCCAAAACTTCGGCTTCTTCCTTAGAAACACCAAAATTCTGAGGACCAAAAGCCACATCTTTCAAAACTGTTTCATCAAAAACTTGACTTTCCGGAAATTGAAAGACTAGACCGACCTTCTTGCGCACCTGTTTAATGTCTTTATTGACGGAATCAGCCGTGATGACTGTACTGCCTACTTCAACACTACCTTGATTAGGAACCAGCAAGCCATTTAAAAGCTGGAGAATGGTTGACTTACCGCTGCCTGTATGACCGATAAGAGCGGTATAGCTGCCGGATTTTATCTCCAAATCCACTCCAAAAAGCGCTGGTCCCTCAAAAGGAGTGCCAGCTTGATAAGTATAACTTACATTTTTGAGAGTAATGCCCATAGTTGATCCTGCAATTCTTTTTCTGTTAAGTAAGAGCCTGGCAGAGAAAAGCCTGACTGACGCAAAGCCGCCTTTACCTGATTAACAAACGGCTGATCCAATCCTAGCTCTTCCAAATCTTCTCGAGAAAAAAGTTCTCTCGGGGTAGCGGTAGACTCAACCTGACCCTCTTTCATGACCAAAACACGGTCGCTTAAGGCTATTTCATCCAAATCATGGGTGATAGAAATGACGGTCAGCTGATTACTATCTTTAATTTTTTTCACGGTCTGGATAAGATCCAAACGCCCCTCTGGATCCAGCATGCTGGTTGCTTCATCCAAAATAATAATATCCGGTCTCAGAGCTACCACACCTGCAACAGCTACCCGCTGTTTCTGGCCTCCAGAAAGACGAGCTGGTTCACGCTCCTTAAAATCCTGCATACCGACAAGCTCTAATGCTTGCTGGACTCGCTCTACCATCAGATCATAGGCTAGCCCTTGATTTTCCAAACCAAAGGCTACATCGTCTTCTACAGTTGCTCCGACAAACTGATTATCTGGATTTTGGAATACCATACCAATCTGTCTGCGCTTTTCCCAGACATTTTCAGCTATTAGCTTATCGCCTGAGATAATAATATCTCCGCTTTCCGCTTCTAAAAGACCGTCAATCAAACGAACTGAGGTTGATTTTCCACTTCCATTATGACCGACAATAGAAAGCCATTCCCCTTTTTTTACTTGAAAGGAGACATCATTTAAAGTGTAATTCTCAGACTCACTATCGTATTTGTACTTAAGATTTCTTACTTCGATGATATTTTCCATATTATTTAAAGGTATTTTTAAAGAGATAGGCACTTCCCTTGAAGTAGTCATATCCAGAATAAATCGTAAAGATTAAAGCGATATACAGAAGGATTTGTCCTAACAGAGTCCAATGAATCAGTAGAAAAATAATAGCAAACATCTGCGTGAAGGTCTTGATTTTACCTGGCATAGCAGCCGCTAAGACCGTACCGCCTGTTTCCACTAAAAGCAAGCGCAGACCTGTTACTGCCAATTCCCGGCAAATAATAATAGCTACAACCCAGGCAGGAGCCATTTTCATCTCAATCAACATGATAAAAGCAGACATCACTAAAAGCTTATCAGCCATGGGATCAGCAAATTTACCAAAGTTTGTTACCACTTCCCACTTTCGAGCCAAATAACCATCTAGATAATCAGTTATACTGGCAAAAGCAAAGATAAAAGTTGCTAAAATATGCATGGTGTAAGAATGACCTAATGTTAAAATCACAACAAATACAGGGATTAAAGCAATCCTGACAAGAGTTAAGGCATTTGGAATATTTTCTTTTTTCATGGGATTCCCTTCGTTTTATCCTTTCGTAATGTTCAAACTAATGGTTCCACTATCACTAGTCAAAGCCGAAGTATCCAGTTTTTGTCCCTCTATCGTCACAGTTGCTCCTTTAACAGGTGCTAACGTAATAAGATACTTATTTCCTGGCTCAAGAGAAACCGTCTGGCTTGGTTTTTCAGGAGATAAGGTGATGCCTTCGGCTAGTTCTGAATCGCTTATGCTTACCAAATTGGTCGTTTGCTCCACAGAAACGGTCACTTTGACAGGCTGACTTGCTCCGCTGTACTCAGCAGTCAAATTATCTCCGTTTCCACTAACTGTCAATTTGCCAGCTGAGAAAGAAACTGACTTAGAATCAGCCGAAGAAAAGGAAGCCATCTGACTGTTAGTGCTTGTAGAGGAAACCAGACTATAATTGCTGTTAGATGCTTTAAAATTTACCGAATTAGTATGAGCATAGCTCCAGATATAGTATGCCACGAAAGCAGCAATAGCTGAAGCCAATAAGAGAAAATAGAACAAGGGCAGAAAAGAGCTTTTATTTTTATTTTTTCTGCTCCTGAATTCCTCATCTGCTGCTAGTGCCACTTCATCAAAGACAATCATCTCACCAGCTTCGTAAGCCTCCAGAATAATGGATTCATCCAAATCTACAGCCCAAGCATATTTCCGCAAGAAGCTGCGGGCATAGAAAGGACTAGGAAGCAAATCATAATCATTTCGTTCCAGAACTTCCAGCAAATCCTGCTGAATATCTGTCTTTTTTGACAATTCCTCTAAGCTCAGCCCTTGATTGGTCCGGGCAAGCTTTAACACTTCTCCTATCGTTTTTTTTCTCATACGTACTTTTCCCTTTTTTCTATTCTTCACTATTTTAACAAAATTTTAAAAACGATTCTGGAATTATTTTGGAAAAATAGTAAAATCTGTCATATCACACTGATCGATAAAACGATGACCTAGTTTTATCACATCATTCAGACTGATGTCCTGTAAAATTTTCGGCAAATCAAACAGATTCTCACCCATCAACTGAGGTTCATATTGGGTTGCAATATACTCAAGTGAGTTTAAACCATGCAGAAAATCACCAAACATCTCACTTTTAATCGTATCCAAATGCTCTTCTGTCACATCCGGATCCTTGTCAAAATTCTTGATGGCTGAGCGAAATTGATGAGAAAGTCCCACCGGTTCCTGAGTGTCCATCGTCAACATGACAAAGTGAAAATCTTTTTCTACTTCCACTTCCAGCGTTAAAGAATTATCCATTTTCCCACTTTCATAGAGGGACTGAAAACGCTTGGAAGTCCAGCCAAACATCATGGCAAATAGGAGTTTCAAAGTGATTTTATAGCGATACAACTCCGATTCATCAACAAAGTCTGTACCCCGAATCCCAACTGCCAGTTTTGGACTAGCCACCTCCATTCGGTAGGTATCCGTTGATACCACTGGGTGAAGGCTAACAGGAATTTTTTCAATAGATTCCGAACTCCCAGCAAAAACTAGTTTTTCCTGCTGTTCTTCAATCTCAGCAGCTATCTGTTCCAAATCAAAATTACCAATTACAAACAAAGTCATATTAGAAGGATGATAAAAGTTACTGAAATTTTCCTTCAAATTTTCGACGGTAATCTCAGAGATGGACTCTTTCGTTCCTGCAATGTCTTCTGACAGAGGTGTTTGAGGATAGAGATTGGCCAAGGCTCCAAAAAAGAGACGATAATCTGGATTATCCTGATACATTTCAATTTCTTGGCTAATAATATCCTGTTCTCGCAAAATGGATTCTTTTGTGAAATCAGCCCGATGAACCAGTTCTTGCAAAAGCTGTAGATTTTCTGAAATATTATCCGTTGCAGAAAATAGATAGCTAGTCCGAGTAAAGCTTGTGAAGGCATTACTCTCAGCCCCTAGCTTAGTAAATTCCAGCAGCAAATCCTTTCCTTGCGGGCCTTCAAAAAGCTTATGTTCCAAAAAATGAGCTATTCCAGCCGGATATTGAGTGACCTGCTTGGTTTCACGTGAAACAATCCCTGTATCCACTGAACCAAAATTAGTTGAGATAATCCCATAAGTTTCATTAAAATCATTTTTAGGCAGAAGAAAAACACGCAAACCGTTTGCTAATACTGTCTGATAGACAGTTTCTCCTACTGCTGAATAATTGATTTTTTCTAGCACTTCTCCCTGCATTATTTTCCTTCCATAAAGTAAATAGCTTGTAATTTTAAGAGACCAGCTGCTTTGATAATATCATCCTTACGAACCTGTTCCAAAGCTTCCAGCCAAGCTTCAAGAGATAAGAATTTTTTCCCTAAAACAGAAGCCATATAAGCTCTCTCTAAGATTGTATTCTGTCGATCCTGAGCTAACAATACTGAATTTCTCAGCATTTTCTTGGTTTGATTCAGTTCTTCCAGACTAAAATTCCCACGCTTCAAATCAACAATCTGTCGGTTGATTAAAGCAACTGTTCTGGTCCGATTGCTACGATCAATACCAGCGTAAATCCGCATCATTCCTGAAAAAATATCAAAATTGCTAGAAATTGTATATGCCAGCCCTTCCTTTTCACGAAGATTGACAAATAATTTCGAATGGGCAAAGCCACCTAGCAAAGCATTTAAAACGACCAAAGGCAGGTGCTCACCCTCTCCGTACTGAATAGGGAAGTGATAAGCCAACTCAATAATTGACTGATGGACATCTTTCTGCTCCAGTCCTTCTCGCAAAACATTGGAATATTCTTGCTGATAAACTAACTGAAGTTCTTGCTGGCGAGGCGCAAAATTGAAAGATTGAATTTTCTCCCGAACAGCCACTTCATTAAAGTCCCCAATAAAGAAAAAGTCAATCTGATTTTCCTGAAGCATCTGCTGAAAAGCAGCAAAACTGCTTGCAGCTGTCTCTTTCTGGATTAATTCAATCGTCCCAACACGAGGCATCTGCATTTCCTCTTCTTCATAAAAGAGTTTGTCTAATTCTCGATGAGCATGATAAAAATGATTCTCAATTTCTGCTTCCAAATCATTCAAGATATTTTTCTTCTCAATTTCAAAAGCAGATTCATCAAAAGCGTCCTGACTTACCAATGGAGAAAACAAGCTGGCTTTCAAAAAATCAAGCATGGCATCTGTCAGGACATTCTTGCGACTCAAAAATTTATCCCGCACAAAAGAAAGATTGATATCTAAATAATGGACCAATCCTCTCCTTGAAAGACTCGTAGAATAATCAGCTCCATACAAATTGGCCAAACGTTCTCTGAAGGCCTGCGAAGTAGGATAAACAGCATTGACAGTCTCTAGCATGCTGGCTGTTAAAACCCGACCAGCTACTGTTTCTTTGGACATAGGCGCTGAAAAACGAACCCTAATTTTGTTTGTTTTAAATTTCTCTGATTGAATAAAATGGAGACGAACTCCTTTAGTGATTTCCATGACGCCCCTCATACTGAATAATATAGACTACTATTATATCATGAAATGCCTTTGATTTGTTTGTTCTACCAAGCTTTTTGCTGATTAAAACGTTTTCTGATAATGGGAGAAAAATTACGCTTTTATTCAAAGCACCTCAGCACTTTTTACTAACAAATATGGTATAATGACAGGGTTGAGGTGAAATATGGAATATAAATTATTTGATGAATACATCACGCTACAAGCCCTTTTGAAAGAAACAGGAATTATCCAAAGTGGCGGAGCAATTAAGACATTTCTAAGTGAGTATCCAGTCCTTTTTAACGGTGAGCCAGAAAACCGCCGGGGGAAAAAACTCCGTGTCAATGATAGGATTTCCCTTCCTGAGCAAGGAATTGAAATTAATCTGACAGCTCCTAGTCAAGAAGAAATTCTGCAACACCAGAAAGAAATGGCAGAAAAAAAACGAGTTGCTGAACTTGTCAAAGCCATGAATAAGGATTTAAAAAAATCTCAGACTTCTAAAAAAGAAAAGCGTAAGAATACAGGGCTACCTAAAAAGCAGAAAACTACTAAAAGCCCTGTTCGTTTCCCTGGTATCTAATCATGTGGCTGCAATCATTAAAAATCAAGCATTTCCGAAATTATCAGGAAGCTGATATTGACTTCCATCCTGGCTTAAATGTCTTTCTAGGCCAGAACGCACAGGGTAAAACCAATATTTTAGAAGCTGTTTATTTCCTAGCCTTGACCAGAAGCCACCGCACGCGCTCAGATAAGGATCTGATTCATTTTATAGAAAATGAACTCCTTGTCTCTGGCATATTAGAAAAAAAGACTGGTAAAGTTCCCCTTGACATTAACTTGACACCAAAAGGTCGCATCACAAAAGTCAACCACTTGAAACAAAGTAAATTATCAGACTACATTGGAACTATGAATGTTGTTCTTTTTGCTCCTGAAGATTTACAGTTGATTAAAGGTTCCCCCAGTCTACGCCGTAAATTTATAGACATTGAGCTTGGACAAATTAAGCCTGTCTATCTATCAGATTTATCCAATTATAACCATGTCCTCAAACAACGCAATGCCTATCTGAAAGCTAATGACAAAGTTGATGAAACCTTCTTGACTGTCCTTGATGATCAGCTGGTTGAATATGGCTGTCGTGTCATAAGGCATCGGTTGGATTTTTTGCAAAAATTAGAAAGCTTTGCTCAAGACAAGCACTGGGACATCTCTCAAAATTTGGAAGAATTGACTGTCAAGTATCTGTCATCTATTCCTTTACACCAAATTGACAGTTTAGAAGAAACTTACTGCTCTTCCTTATTAAGTAACCGTAAACGTGACCTATTCAAAAAAAATACAGGTGTTGGTCCCCATCGTGATGATATTGCTTTTTTTATCAACCAGATGGATGCCAACTTTGGTAGTCAAGGTCAGCATCGCAGTCTTGTTTTATCACTGAAACTAGCCGAAATCAAGTTAATAGAAAGCATTACGAAGGAAACACCTATTTTATTGCTTGACGATGTAATGAGCGAACTTGACAATAACCGTCAACTAAAATTATTAGAAACTATCTCTCAAGATATTCAAACTTTCATCACTACAACAACTTTAGAACATTTAAAAAATCTTCCACAAGATATTAAAATTTTCACCATTCAGCAAGGACAAATTATATCTCAATCCTAGCATTACATGAGATTTACGATTTTGTAAATTTAATTTACAAAATATTGCTTATAGTGTAAACGAATTATATCGAATTGTTGTTAGAACAGCTTTTATAGCCTTTTGAATTGTAAAAATGTGTCAATTTAAATCGTAAATTTAAAAAGAGGTTAGGAAAAATTCCCGACCTCGTTTTATTTTTTATTGAACTGAATAGTTAGGGGCTTCATTTGTAATTTGCACATCATGAGGGTGGCTTTCCTTCAATCCAGCACCACTCATCTCAATAAACTGAGCATTATCGTGAAGTTCTTGCAGATTTGCAGCACCAACATAACCCATACCAGATCGGATACCACCCAGCATCTGGAAGACAATATCTGCAGCAGCTCCCTTGTATGCCACACGACCTTCAATTCCTTCTGGAACTAGCTTATTAGCTTCATTGACAGAACCTTGGAAGTAACGGTCACTAGAACCCTTCTTCATAGCGGCGATAGATCCCATTCCACGGTAAGTCTTAAATTTCCGACCTTGGAAGATTTCTGTCTCGCCTGGCGCTTCGTCTGTACCAGCAAACATTGAACCCAGCATAACAGCATTTCCACCCGCAGCCAAGGCCTTAACAATATCTCCAGAATACTTAATTCCACCATCAGCAATGATGGTTTTTCCATATTCACGCGCCACAGCAGCTGCATCATAAATAGCAGTTACTTGGGGAACGCCAACACCAGCAATGACACGGGTTGTACAGATAGAGCCTGGGCCAATTCCGACCTTAACAACATCCACACCTGCTTCATAAAGAGCGCGTGCACCTTCAGCAGTTGCAATATTTCCAGCAATCAAGGTGCGATCAGGGAAATGAGCACGAATCTCTGCAATCTTACGCAAAACTCCAGCTGAGTGGCCATGTGCAGTATCAATAACAATCGCATCTGCACCCGCTTCAAAGAGAGCTTCCGCACGTTCGAAAGTATCTGAAGTAACACCGACAGCACCAGCTACCAAGAGACGACCAAACTCATCTTTGGCGGCATTTGGAAACTCAATAACCTTTTCAATATCTTTAATGGTAATCAAACCTGAAAGACAGCCCTTATCATCAACCAAAGGCAACTTTTCGATCCGGTGCTCCTGCAAAATGCGCTCTGCAGTTCCTAAATCTGTACCAACAGGAGCTGTGACAAGATTCTCACTGGTCATATGACGAGAAATAGGCTGGTCATAGTCAGAAATAAAACGCAAATCACGATTAGTCAGAATCCCTACTAACTTACGATTTTCAAGAGTTTCTACAACAGGAACACCACTGATACGGTAGCGTCCCATCAACTCATCTGCTTCAGCAATCGTATGCTCTGGCGTTAGGAAAAAAGGATCAATAATAACGCCATTCTCAGAACGTTTAACCTTGCGAACTTCATCAGCCTGTTGCTCAATAGACATATTTTTGTGGATAACTCCAAGGCCGCCGGCACGGGCAATAGCAATAGCCATCTGACTCTCTGTAACGGTGTCCATAGCGGCAGTAATGATTGGGATATTTAAAGTCAGATTCTCAGCAAGCTTGGTACTCAAATCAGCATCATTGGGCAGTACATGGCTTTCAGCTGGAATCAGTAGCACATCATCAAAGGTAAAACCTTTTTTCAAAAATTTAGTGTCCCAGTTAGACATCCACAGTTTCCTCTTTTCCTTTTTATTAAACTAATACCCAAAGAAAATCGAAGTTCAGTTTTCTTTGAATAAGAGCTGGTTTTTTTGTTGTTAATATCATACCATTCTATAGGAAATTGTCAATCATTATTACACAAAAAATAAAAACCATCATTTTTGAAACTAAAAACGATAGTTTTTGTGATTTATAATCAATAATGTTCGTTATTTAAAATAATTAATCCCCATCGCAGACTTGACTTCTGAAAGAGTCTGAGCAGCAGTCTGACGAGCCTTATCGCATCCTTCTTGCAGCATACGATAAACCTCACCCATATCTTTAGCAAACTCCACACGACGCTCACGAATCGGACCTAACTCTCGCTCTAGAATTTCTAATAGATAGCGTTTGGTTTTGACATCTCCCAGACCACCTCTTTGATAATGCTCTTTCATTGCAGCAATATCAGCAGCATCTTCTGGGCGGCCAAAAACATCCAGGTAATGAAAGACCATGTTTCCCTCGACTTTTCCAGGATCTTCCACTCTGATATGATTCGGATCCGTATACATGCTCATAACTTTCTTTTGCAGAATATCCATATCATCTGCCAAATAAATGCCGTTATTGAGAGACTTGGACATCTTAGCATTGCCATCCAAACCAGGTAAACGTCCAGCTGCTTCGTTTTCAGGATAAATCCCTTCCGGTTCTACTAAAACATCTGTCTGATAAGCGTGGTTAAAGGAACGAACAATTTCCCGAGTCTGCTCAATCATAGGCTTTTGATCATGTCCTACTGGTACAAAATTAGCCTTGAAAGCAGTAATATCAGCTGCCTGAGAAATCGGATAAACTAAAAAACCAGTCGGCAAACTTTCACCAAATCCTTTTTGAGCAATCTCAGTCTTGACAGTAGGATTACGCTCAAGACGAGCCAATGACACCAAATTCATGTAATACATTGACAATTCTGCCAACTCAGGAATCTGACTTTGAATAAAAATAGTCACCTTTTCAGGATCCAATCCAGCCGCTAGATAATCTAAAGCTACATTACCAATAGACTCAACAATTGTTTGAGGATCCTTTGCATGATCAGTCAAAGCTTGCTGATCTGCCAAAAATACGAACATCTCATATTTACCTTGATCCTGCAAAAGCACGCGATTCCGTAAACTTCCTACATAATGACCAATATGCAATTTTCCTGTCGGACGATCTCCTGTTAAAATAATTGGTTTAGTCATTTATTACTCCTCAATTTATAATGAGTTCATTATATCATTTTCAATGAAAATGAGAAAGAAGTTTCTAGAAAAAAGCAAAAAATCCAGTTTTTACAACTTTATTTACATCCCTTTACAACATTTGTAAACTTAATTGACAAACTATTCTGGCTGTAAAACCTAAAAGTCTTAGTTCATTCTATTCTCCTTTTTTCTTTTGGCTTCGTTTTTTACTTTTTATCTCAGAATTATTTGAAAAAAGTTCTATTTTCTAGTAAAATGAAGAAGATTATATATATAGGAGAAAGACATTGCTTACAGTATCAGATGTATCACTACGTTTCAGTGACCGAAAATTGTTTGATGAGGTCAACATCAAATTTACAGAAGGAAATACTTATGGATTGATTGGAGCTAACGGCGCTGGAAAATCAACCTTTTTAAAAATTTTAGCTGGCGATATCGAGCCAACAACAGGCCACATTTCTCTAGGACCAAATGAACGTCTTTCAGTCCTCCGCCAGAACCACTTTGACTATGAAGAAGAACGGGCTATTGATGTTGTAATTATGGGAAATGAGCATCTCTACAACATCATGAAAGAAAAAGATGCTATTTATATGAAGCCTGATTTTTCTGATGAAGACGGTGTACGTGCGGCCGAGCTTGAGGGAGAGTTTGCTGAACTAGGTGGCTGGGAAGCTGAAAGTGAAGCCTCACAATTATTGCAAAATCTCAATATTCCGGAAGATCTTCACTACCAAAATATGAGCGAGCTCTCTAACGGAGACAAGGTTAAAGTACTCTTAGCCAAAGCCCTTTTTGGTAAACCTGATGTCTTACTTCTGGACGAGCCAACTAACGGTTTGGATATTCAGTCTATTACTTGGCTGGAAGACTTTCTTATCGATTTTGACAATACAGTTATTGTTGTATCCCACGACCGCCACTTTTTGAATAAAGTCTGCACTCATATGGCCGACCTTGACTTTGGAAAAATCAAGCTCTATGTCGGAAACTATGATTTCTGGAAAGAATCAAGTGAACTAGCGGCTAAGCTGCTCGCTGACCGAAATGCCAAAGCAGAAGAAAAAATCAAGCAACTTCAAGAATTTGTTGCTCGTTTTTCTGCCAATGCTTCAAAATCAAAACAAGCAACTTCTCGTAAAAAGATGCTTGACAAGATTGAGTTAGAAGAAATTGTTCCATCTAGCCGTAAATACCCATTTATCAGCTTCAAAGCAGAACGTGAGATCGGTAATGATCTCTTGACAGTGGAAAACCTTTCTGTCAAGATAGACGGAGAAACTATTCTTGATAATATTAACTTCATTTTACGTCCTGGCGATAAAACAGCTTTGATTGGTCAAAATGACATCCAAACAACAGCTTTAATTCGTGCTTTAATGGGTGATATTGAGTATGAAGGAACTGTCAAGTGGGGTGTCACAACCAGTCAATCTTACCTACCAAAAGATAATTCTCGTGACTTCGCTAGTGGTGAATCAATCCTTGACTGGCTGCGTCAATTTGCTAGCAAAGAAGAGGATGACAACACCTTCCTCCGAGGTTTCCTTGGACGCATGCTTTTTTCTGGAGATGAGGTTAACAAGTCTGTCAATGTCTTGTCAGGAGGAGAAAAAGTTCGGGTTATGCTATCTAAGCTGATGTTGCTTAAATCCAACGTTTTAGTCTTGGACGATCCAACCAATCACTTAGATTTGGAATCAATCTCCAGCTTAAATGATGGCTTGAAAAACTTCAAAGGATCCATTATTTTTGCCAGTCACGACCATGAATTTATTCAAACCTTGGCCAACCATATCATTGTCCTGTCTAAAAATGGTGTGATTGACCGCATTGACGAAACCTATGATGAATTCTTGGAAAATCAAGAAGTTCAGGCAAAAGTCAAAGAACTTTGGAAAGATTAATCTCTTGTCAATTTACGTTTACAAAGCTTTACAGAGGCATGAAACAACGTTTCTGCCTCTTTCTATATAAGAAATATGAATCACATTAAAGAATATTTTAAAAAAAATTGGCCTTATTTTTGTGCCTTCTTTCTTCCTTTTTTCATCATGTTCTTTGTCTACTTGATGTACGGAATTTACTGGAATAGCGAAACGTCTCCCTTGCTTGGTGACGGCTTTCATCAATATGTCATTTTTGATATAAACCTAAGAAATATCCTTCATGGCACAGATAGTATTTTCTATACTTTCTCCAGTGGACTTGGACAGAATTTCTATGCTTTATCCAGTTATTATTTAGGTAGCTTCTTATCTCCCTTGGTTTATTTCTTTGATTTGAAATCAATGCCAGATGCCGTCTATCTATTTACCTTAATCAAGTTTGGATTAATTGGACTCTCTACCTTTATCAGCATCAAAGGAATATTCAAAAAGATTCCAGCTTTACTCATCATCACTCTTTCAACTTCATTTTCTTTAATGAGTTTTTCAGTCAGTCAATTGGAAATTAAAACCTGGCTGGATGTATTTATCCTTGCACCTTTGATTGTGCTAGGTTTACATAGATTGATAGCTGGAAAAGGAAGAGTACTATACTTTACAACACTGTCAATTCTCTTCATCCAAAATTATTATTTTGGATATATGATGGCAATCTTTTTGGTCTTTTGGTACCTTCTTCAATTATCTTGGGATTTCAAAAATAGAATTAAAAGTTTACTTGACTTTACAATCGTATCTGCTTTAGCAGGTCTGACTAGCCTAATCATGATTCTGCCAACTTACCTAGACATAAGTACTCATGGTGAAACCTTGACAAAAGTTTCTTCTTTGCTGACAGAAAAAAGTTGGTTCTTAGATGTGTTTGCTAAAAATTTTATTGGCAGTTTTGATACAACCAAGTATGGTTCTATCCCTATGATTTATGTCGGCACCTTCCCATTGATTCTGGCTATCTTATTTTTCACCTTAAAATCTGTTAAGTTTCACGTGAAACTTTGCTACTTTTTACTCATTGCAGTTTTCATAGCTAGTTTTTATCTTCAATATTTAGACTTACTTTGGCAGGGAATGCATGCTCCGAACATGTTTCTTCACCGTTATTCTTGGTTATTTTCTCTGGTAGTTATCTATATGGCTGCTGAGACTTTAAATCGTTGGAAAGATGTGAAAGTAATGAATGTTGCCATTAGTTTCACTTTGCTCAGCCTCGGATTCATTATGACGTTTATTCAGAGAAAACATTATGACTTTTTGGGTCCTGAGAATTATATTCTAACATTAGAATTTCTGCTGGCTTATCTCTTGATTAGCTTTGTCTTAGCAAAATCTTCGATTCAACCAAAAATCATTCTCCCTGTCTTGCTTTTCTTTGTTACTTTTGAATTGTCGCTTAATTCCTATTATCAAGTTGGAGGAATTGCTAAAGAATGGGTATTTGCCACTCGTTCATCTTATGCTAGCCACCTTGACGAGATTGACAAGCTTGTCAATTATTCCAAAAAGGAAAATATTGACTTCTTTAGAACTGAAAGATTGAATCCACAAACGGGAAATGACAGTATGAAATTCAACTACAATGGAATTTCCCAGTTCTCATCTGTCAGAAATACTCAGGCAAGTTCCACTTTAGATAAACTTGGTTTTAAATCAGCAGGAACAAATCTGAATCTCCGTTATCAAAACAACAGTATTTTAATGGACAGTATTTTTGGTGTTCGCTACAATCTATCTGAAACAGATCCTCAAAAATTTGGTTTTCTTCCTGAAAAAACTGAAAAAGAAATGTCTCTCTACCAAAATGATGCTGCACTTGGTTTAGCTTTTCTGACCAATGATATTTACCATGATGTAAAGTTTACAAATTTGACCCTAGATAATCAAACAGAATTTTTGAATCAATTGACTGGCTTTGATTTTAAATATTATGATAAAGTAGATGCTATAACTACTAATGAAAATGTCAAGCAAATTGGTAACAGAGTGACTGTGGATGTTGACAGAGAACAGAATACAAGCTTTGCTAGCGTAGTCTATACTGTCAATGTACCTGCTAATAGTCAACTGTATGTCAATGTCGCTGGGATTGATTTTAGTAATGATGATCAGACAGATATTGACATTACTGTCAATAACTTTACAGAACGTTATACAACTAATAACGTATTTCCTTTCTTTAATGCTGGCTATTTCAGTCAAAGTCAAACAGTATCTATTCGCTTTACATTCCCAGACAATTCGAAAGTTTCATTTGATACGCCAGAATTTTTTGCCGTTAATACTGAGCAATATCAAAATGTCATTCAAAAATTAAAAGAGCAGCCCGTTTCCACAACTACTGATTTAAACACAGTAAAAACAAATTATAGAGCGGAAAAGGATACTTCATTATTCTTTACCATTCCTTATGATAAGGGATGGTCAGCCACTCTTAACGGGAAGCCTGTCACACTAAAACGAGCTCAAAACGGCTTTATGAAATTGGATGTGAAAAAAGGAGAAGGAAATGTTGTTCTCACTTTCATTCCTAATGGACTGAAAGAAGGTGGCATTGCCTTCATATCTGGCATAATCTTATTTGTTTGCTATAATTTTCTACGTAGGAAGCAACAGAGAATGTAAATATATCAAAAAAAACAGCTACTTACCAATATAAAAAATAAGGCTCTTCATTAAAATGCTAGTGAAAGTCTTTTTTTGAACAATAAAAAAACACTCACTAGGAGTGTCTCTAGCTCCGGCAGTAGGACTCGAACCTACGACATCATGATTAACAGTCATGCGCTACTACCAACTGAGCTATGCCGGATAATATAGTCCGTACGGGATTCGAACCCGTGTTACCGCCGTGAAAAGGCGGTGTCTTAACCCCTTGACCAACGGACCATATGGTATGCTCTCTTTCAGAACATATTCCATTATATCAGGTTTTTAAGCTTTGTCAACTCTTTTCCCTTTATTTTCGAAAATATCTTTCAGATATTTCACTCTTAAACGAGTGACCGGACAGCGATGATTTTCGTAAAAAATAATTTCTCGATTTTTCTTGTCATAATCAACAATGTTGCCAATATTAACCAGATAAGATTTATGTGGTGAAAAAAATCGTTTAGATTGCTGATCTTTTTCTTGAATATCTGTTATCGTTCCATAAAACTCCTTGAGAAAATTTTTACCGACAATCCGAAGTTTATGAGAGCTCCCTGTCGTTTCAATATACAAAATATCGTTATAAGGCATTCGAACATCATTGCCACGATAACTATATTCAAAATAATCTACCATATTGGTATTTTCAATTAGTGTACTCTTAGTGTAAAGAATACTGTCTTTGATTCTATTTTTAAAAGCATCATTGTTGATATCTTTATCAATAAAATCAAGTGCTGATACTTTATATTTAAAAGTCATAGTAGCAAATTCAGATTTTGAGGTTACAAAAACTATAATGGCATAAGGATTATGATGACGAATAAATTGAGCTACTTCCAGCCCTTTTGTTTCCTCCCCCTTAATGTCAATATCCAAAAAATAAAGCTGGTTAACGTCTCCATTTTCAATATATTTTTTGAATTCTTTGATTTTTCCTGTAACCTGAACCTGGATGTCAATTGCAAGTTCCTCAGCAATTTCTGCTAATGTCGTTTCCATCCTGACTTGATGAGATACGGTATCCTCTAAAACTAACACTTTCATAAATTCTATCTCCTAATTGTTAAAATCTGTGTAAAATTTCTTGGCTCAATTTGTGTATCAAGAGTGATAAATTCATACCTATCTAAAATTTCCTTGATGTTATTCAATCCATAGCCTCTATTTTCTCCTTTAGTTGAAAATTCCGGCTGATAGAGTTCTTCCAAATCCAATTTTCCTTCTTTACGAGAATTTTGAACAACAAAAATAGTTCTATCACCCAGTTGAACCAGAGAAACATGGACAATTTTTTCTAGGCTGTCAATGGCACTCTCAATAGCATTATTTAATAAAATACTAGCAATTCTGACCAGATCTAACAACTTGATTGGAAGGCGTTCCACTTTATCCTTAACTTCAAAAGTCAGCTGGATCTGATGTTCACGCGCTTGAAAGATTGTCTCAGTCATGACACTCCTTAAAGCTGAATCTCCTACATTATTCAAATCAAAAACTGTATATTTATCTGAACGCAGGTTCAAATTTGCATCAGCCAAGACCTCTTGATAAATATGCTCAATTTCCTTGATATCTCCAGTTTGAATAGCCACTTGCATACTTGTCAGCATGCTAGCATAATCATGACGAAATCCTTTTATTTCATAGTATAATCTCACAATTTCATCAGTATATTCTTGAAGTCGAAGCTGTTCAGATTCTTTTTGACGCAAACTCTCTTCTTTCTCGTATTTCTCACGGCTGTCCTTGAATGTCACCAAGGTAGAAAGAAAGGCCAAGAAACAAATAGTAGCAATCATACTGCTAAAACTGTTGAAATGCTTTATATTACTAATCCAGTGAGAGAGATTTAAAATCAGCCAATTCATTGCATATAAACTACTAATCATCAGAATCTGAGATTTAAAGAAACTTCTTTTAAGATAATCTATTCTGAAATCAAAAATATCAATAACCTTTACCATAAAGAACAAGGATATTAAGTTGATACATGTCAGAAACAAGCCCATGTACTGAGCTACAAAATCATCTCCTAAAACAGATGAAATAATAACTGAAAAGAAAGTAGTAGAGCTATCAATTGACAAACATAAAAAGAAGGAAAGTAAGAAAGATTGGTATCTTTTAATCTTTTCAACTCTACAAAAATACCAAACTATAAATAGAGGGAGAAAAAATGACAGTGCATATGATGGAAATGAGATTTCAAATGAAAACACATGCCCTAAAAAAGCAATTATAAACGGAATTATAATCTCAAGACCAAAGCAAACAGCTACAAAAAAGTGAGTATGCTTAATTTTAGTGATTTTTGATAAAATCACTAAAAATGCAGCTACATTAATAAAAGGATGAACAATTAATCCTATTATTTCAAGTGACATAAATTTCTCCCCTAAACTTTAAAATTCTTATCTTCCAAAAATCCAATCCCATGGATTTGGAACACCTCTTATATCCCAAAAGGTTTGAACAAGTGTATTGCTATTTGCAGCAATTTGAAAAGAATAGATTTTCATAACTATCTCCTATCTTTTTATCTTGTAAGTCACCTTACATTTATCATTATAGAAAAATAGAAAGAGTTAGTGACAATTTTCCCTGAAATGTCATTTTTTATCCCCAAAATGACATTATACCAAAAAAATAGAAGAAAAAAACACGAAATATTGTAAAATATTTCGCATTTTTTACATTTCTGATCTCAGCAGGATTCGAACCTGCGACCGTTCGCTTAGAAGGCGAATGCTCTATCCAGCTGAGCTATGAGACCAATACCATCTCATTCTATCAGAAAATAGGGTTGCCGTCAAGATTACTTATGATAAGGACTCCCCTGCTGAATCATAAAAGCTCGATAGATCTGCTCTATTAAAACAAGGCGCATCAGTTGATGAGGTAGCGTTAATTTGCCAAAACTCATCAGAAGATTTGCCCGCTTTTTTACTGCAGGAGATAAACCTAAACTTCCTCCGATAACAAAAGTGATATCAGAAAAGCCACGCACTGTAGTATCCATCATGAGCTGACTAAACTTTTCTGACGGAAATTGCTTTCCTTCAATTGCCAAAGCAATAACAAATTCACGCTCATTGATTTTAGCCAGAATTTTATTTCCTTCTTTTTCAAGAATCTGCTGATTTTCTAAATTACTAGCTTTATCAGGTGTTTTTTCATCCGCTAGCTCTATCATTTCCACCTTGCAGAATCGATTGAGACGCTTCATGTATTCAGCAATTCCATCCTTTAAATATTTTTCTTTCAGTTTTCCAACTGTTACAAGTTTTATTTTCATAAGTTTATTCTATCATATTCATCTATACTTCACACTTTATTAACAAGTAAAATTTATCTGGGAATCAGCTAATCTGTGTATTTTCTAATGCCTATAAACAGTTTTTCTAAGTTTTCCACAAGATGTGGAAAACTTAGAGGATTTAAGTTATAATTAAGTTTGTCTAAATATAATTTCATCAATTGTAATTCAAGGAGGAAAACATGAAAAACTCTTCAAATGCCATCAAAAAGGCTTTATTGCTTTTTGCAGTATTAATTGTAGGTTTTATCGGCGGAAGTTTAGGAAATTATGTTACTACATTATTAACTTCACGTGTAAAAATGAATGGAAATTCAACAACTAGTGTAACTACTTCATATAAAAACTCTACAGACATTTCAGAAGCTGTGAAAAAGGTTCAAAATGCCGTTGTTTCAGTAATTACTTATGCTGAATCTTCCAGCAGCGTTATCAATGATGAATCTTCCAACGATGAATCACAAATCTCCAGTGAAGGTTCTGGCGTAATTTATAAAAAAGATGGAAAATCAGCCTATCTGGTAACCAACACCCACGTTCTGAACGGATCAACCAATGTAGATATCTTGCTAGCTGATGGAAACAAGGTTCCAGGTGAAGTAGTTGGATCAGATGTTTACTCAGACATCTCTGTCGTTAAAATTAGCTCTGAAAAAGTAACTGATGTCGCTGAATTTGGAGATTCTGGTTCTCTGACAGTTGGTGAAACAGCTATCGCTATCGGAAGTCCTCTTGGAACAGAATACGCTAACTCTGTAACACAAGGAATTATTTCTAGTTTAGGCAGAAACGTTACGTTACAATCTGAAAATGGTGAAAATATTTCAACAACTGCACTACAAACAGATGCTGCAATTAATCCTGGTAACTCTGGCGGCCCATTGATTAACATCCAAGGACAAGTTATTGGAATTACTTCAAGTAAAATTTCAACAAATGGCCAAACCTCTGTTGAAGGGATGGGATTTGCGATTCCATCTAATGATGTCGTAAATATTATCAATCAACTTGAAAAAAATGGAACAGTCACACGTCCTGCTTTAGGAATTCAAATGATGGATTTATCTAATCTGACAACTTCTGATTTTTCTAAATTAAATCTTCCTGCTTCAGTGAAATCGGGTATTCTTGTTCGCTCTGTTCAGCAAGGGATGCCTGCTGATGGCAAGCTTCAAAAAAATGATATCATTACAAAAGTAGATAATACAGATGTGGAATCCACTAGTGACCTTCAGTCTGCTCTCTACAAGCACAGCATTGGAGATGAGGTAGAGATTACTTATTATCGAGATGGTAAATCTCAAACAGTCAAAATCAAACTCACTAAATCAACAAAAGAGCTAAGCTCAAATTAACTTATTTACAAGATTGTCAACACACCTTTACACAATCGTAAAGGTGTGTTATTCTATATACAAATGGAAAACTTTCAATATATTGCACTTAAAGACATTCGAACCAATCCTTATCAGCCTCGTAAACAATTTTCACAAAAAAAGATTGAAGAATTAGCAGCATCAATCAAAGAAAATGGTCTCATTCAGCCAATCATTCTTCGGAAATCTTCACTTTTTGGTTATGAAATTTTAGCAGGAGAACGGAGATTTAGAGCTGCCTCTTTTCTCGGCCTAGAAACGATTCCAGCTGTCGTCAAAGAATTATCTGATGATGAAATGCTGAAGCAGGCCATTATCGAAAATCTTCAAAGAGAAGACTTGAATCCTATAGAAGAAGCTGAGTCTTATCAAAGTTTGATTGACAAAGGCTTGACACATGATGAAATTGCTAAAATCATGGGAAAATCTAGACCCTATATCAGCAATATTGTCAGACTTTTACAGCTGTCTAAAGAAGTTCGCCAAGCTATCAAGGAAGAAGAGATTTCTCAAGGACATGCTCGCCTACTGGTTCCCTTGAAAGAAGAGGAACAGTTACTATGGCTGGAAAAGATCTGTCGAGAAGATTTATCGGTTCGAGCAGTTGAAAAGCTTCTCCAGAAAAAAAAGAGCATCAAAAAGAAATCTAATAAAGAACTGTTTGCTAAATCTGAAGAGGAAAAAATTAAAAAAATTCTCGGTCTGGAAGTTTCTATTCAGTTAAAAAGCCAGAGTAAAGGAAAGCTGATTATTCCTTTTGAAAGCGAAGAAGAATATCAAAGAATTATAAACAGTTTTAAATAAAACTGTTATTTTCTTTTTTTAAAATAACAAAATTATCCACTGTTAAATCAATTAGGAAGCCTATTAAAATAAGAAATTTTAGCTTTATTCACATTCTGTGGATAACTTCAGCTAACAATGTGAATTCTTTTCCAGTTCTTGTGGAAAACTTTGAACCTTTATGATAAAATAAGATGCGTATGAATCAGAAAATTATAGAAAAGGAGGGAAGTTATGACCAAAGAACAGGACTTTTGGAATCGTATTTTAGAATTGGCTCATGCTCAGCTAAAACAGACAACTTATGATTTCTTTGTTGCTGAAGCCAAGCTTGTCAAAGTTGAAGAAAAGCAAGCTGTTATTTTCCTGGATAGTCCGGTGAAACAACTATTTTGGGAGCAAAACTTAGTAGGAGTTATTCTTACTGCAGGATTTGAAATTTTCAATGATCAGATTGCTGGAAAATATATTTTTGAAGAAGAAACTAACACTGAAACTCCGAAATCTGCAGTAACCAGTCCTCAAATCAGCACTGTTCAGCCAAGCTTGCCACCTATTGATACTGGCTTAAAGTCAAAATATACCTTTGATAATTTTGTTCAGGGAGACGGAAATATCTGGGCTAAAGCCGCTGCCTTGGCGGTATCTGAGAATCTAGCCACAACCTATAATCCTCTTTTTATCTATGGAGGCCCTGGCTTGGGCAAAACTCATTTATTAAATGCTATTGGCAATCAAATTTTAGAAAATATTCCAGATGCGCGTGTCAAGTATATACCAGCTGAAACCTTTATTAACGACTTCCTCGAACATTTAAGATTGGGAGAGATGGATAGCTTTAAAAAAATCTATCGTAGTCTAGATCTTCTGCTGATTGATGACATTCAATCTTTGGGAGGAAAAAAAGTTTCAACTCAGGAAGAATTTTTCAACACTTTCAATGCTCTTCACGGAGAAAATAAACAGATTGTTTTAACCAGCGACCGCAGTCCTGATCATCTGGACAATTTGGAAGAACGCTTGGTGACACGTTTTAAATGGGGATTAACTCAGAATATTACACCGCCAGATTTTGAAACACGAATTGCAATTCTAAGAAACAAAATTGAAGACTTAGATTATATTTTCCCGAATGATACCTTAGAATATCTTGCAGGACAGTTCGACTCCAATGTCCGCGACTTAGAAGGTGCTTTGAATGACATCAGTCTCATTGCTAGAGTTCGTCATCTGAAGGAAATCACTATTGATATCGCCGCGGAAGCTATTCGAGCACGCAAGCAGGATTCAAGCCAGGTAACAGTTATCCCGATTGATAAGATTCAGTCTGAGGTTGGGAAATTCTATGGTGTTAGTGTCAAAGAGATGAAAGGCAGCCGTCGAGTACAAAATATCGTTTTAGCTAGACAGGTAGCTATGTATCTGACTCGTGAGCTAACTGACAACAGTCTGCCTAAAATTGGCCGTGAATTTGGCGGGAAAGATCATACGACTGTTATCCATGCACATGGAAAAATCAAAACCATGATTGAATCAGACGACAATTTGCGTTTAGAAATTGAAAGCATCAAGAATAAAATTAAATAGCGTGTGGAAAACTACAGAATTTTTTCAAAACTTATCCACACTTTGTGAACAAGTCTCAAAACTTGTTAGAATAAGAACGAAGCTATTTTTCCACATAATTCACACAAACTACTATTACTATTAATCTTATAATCATAAATAAATAAAAAGGAGATCCCATGATTCATTTTTCTATTAATAAAAATCTCTTCTTACAAGCGTTAAATACTACTAAAAGGGCTATCAGCCATAAAAATGCAATTCCTATTCTTTCTACTGTGAAAATCGATGTTACCAAAGAAGGAATTACTTTAATCGGCTCGAATGGTCAAGTGTCGATTGAAAACTTTATTTCTACTCAAAATGAAAATGCAGGCTTGCTTGTCAACTCAACAGGTTCAATTTTATTAGAAGCTACTTTCTTTATTAATGTTGTTTCTAGCTTGCCAGATATTATTTTGGATTTTAAAGAAATTGAACAAAAACAAATCGTCTTGACGAGCGGCAAATCAGAGATTACCCTGAAAGGTAAAGACGCTGACCAGTATCCACGAATCCAGGAAATTTCTGCCAGCAATCCCTTGGTTCTTGAAACAAAAATTCTCAAAGATGTCATTAACGAAACAGCCTTTGCAGCCAGTGTTCAGGAAAGCCGTCCAATTTTAACTGGTGTTCACTTTGTTTTGACAGATAACCGTTCTTTGAAGGCTGTTGCGACAGACTCTCACAGAATGAGTCAAAAGAAAATTACTCTAGAGAAAAACGGAGATAATTTTGACGTAGTCATTCCAAGTCGCTCTTTACGTGAATTTACGGCTGTTTTTACCGATGAAATTGAAACGGTAGAGGTTTTCTTTGCTAACAATCAAATTCTTTTCAGAAGCGAAAATATCAGCTTCTACACCCGCCTCTTAGAAGGAAATTATCCAGATACAGATCGTTTGATTCCGACTGAATTTACGAGTGTCCTTACTTTTAATACTTCTGATTTACGTGCAGCTATGGAACGAGCTCGTCTCTTGTCTAATGCTACACAGAATGGAACAGTTAAACTGGAGATTGCAGGCGGTATTGTTAGTGCCCATGTAAATTCACCAGAGGTTGGCCGTGTTAACGAAGAAATTGATACAGAAAGTGTAACTGGCGAAGATTTGACTATTAGCTTTAATCCAACTTATTTGATTGATGCTTTGAAGGCTATTGACAGTGAAAAAGTAACGATTAGTTTTATCTCATCCGTTCGTCCTTTCACCTTGGTACCGAGTGAAGACACAGAAAACTTTATTCAGCTGATTACACCTGTCAGAACTAATTAAGATGAAAAGCAGTGGACCAAGTTAAAGATTTTTAATTCTTGGTCCTAATCGTTTTTTATTCACAGAGTATGATAAATACTTAAGTTTTCTTCCTGGACAATAATAGTTCTTTGAAAGGAGAAAGAAAATGTATGAAATTGGTCATTTTGTAGAAATGAAAAAGCCGCATGCCTGCACCATTAAAGCGACTGGGAAAAAGGCGAATCGCTGGGAAATCACAAGGGTTGGTGCAGATATCAAAATCCGTTGCACCAATTGTGAACATCTTGTGATGATGAGTCGTCACGATTTTGAAAGAAAAATGAAGAAAATAATTGATTAGACGAAAACTCATCGTAAATGCTATTGTGGAAAACTAAGTTGCATTGCTGAAGATCAGATTTAGATTTAATTTTTCAATCAAAAATGGATAAGACTTTTTAAGTCCTATCCATTTTGCTTTTATTTAAGTTCTTCAAATTTACCGTCTTTAACTTCTTTATAGCCTTTTTTCTCAAGTATTTTAGCGCTTTCTTTATAACTTATGTAACTTAATTTTTGATTACTTGATATTTGAAGAAGATGTTTTCTTTGTAGCTCTTCAATGTCAGCTTTTCTAAAATCAATTGTAATTTTTTCGGTCAAATATTCATCTTTGTAATCAATTTCATGAGTCAACCCTTTGACATCTTTGATAGATTTAGCGTAGGCTTCTGTCTGCTCTTTAGCCGTGTCTTTTGTCAAGCCAATTGGTTCATAGTAGAAAGTATTGTTTATTTGTTGTATAAGAAGTTCATCATTTTTGTATTCATAGGTGATGCGACTATTTTTCTTAGTATTTTGGTCAATCAGTTGGAAATAAGCTTTTTTAGGACTGTTACAGGCAGTTAAAATAAACAAAGTAGTAAACGCAAGGAAGGAAAGAAAAAGTGTTTTAGAAGTATTCTTTTTCATGTGGAACTCCTTTAGTAAGAATAATAGCTATATTATATCATTTTTATCTTCAGTTTATTTTACACTTCTGTAAAGAAAGCTAGAAAAAATAACTAAAATCCGCTGTTTAGGATAAGGATTTATGGTATAATGGTTTGGATTGAAAAGATGAATGGAGAAGATAAGAATGGCTTTGACAGCAGGAATCGTTGGTTTACCCAATGTTGGTAAGTCAACTTTATTTAATGCAATTACAAAAGCAGGTGCAGAAGCAGCTAATTACCCTTTTGCGACAATTGATCCAAATGTCGGGCGGGTAGAAGTTCCGGATGCACGTTTGGATAAATTAACAGAACTCATCAAACCACAGAAGAAAGTTCCAACAACCTTCGAATTTACTGATATTGCTGGAATTGTGAAAGGTGCTTCGAAAGGAGAAGGACTAGGAAATAAATTCTTGGCCAATATCCGTGAAGTAGATGCTATCGTCCACGTAGTACGTGCCTTTGATGATGAAAATGTTATGCGGGAACAGGGCCGTGAGTCTGAATTTGTAGATCCAATGGCTGATATTGAGACCATTAATCTAGAATTGATTTTAGCAGACCTAGAAAGTATCAATAAACGCTATACACGTGTAGAGAAGATGGCTCGTACTCAAAAAGATAAGGATTCAGTGGCAGAATTTAATGTTTTACAGAAAATTAAGCCTGTCCTAGAAGATGGTCTGTCAGCTCGCACAATTGAATTCACGGAAGAAGAACAAAAAAACGTTAAAGGACTCTTTCTTTTAACGACTAAGCCGGTTCTCTATGTGGCCAATGTAAGTGAAGATGAAGTAGCAGATCCAGATAATATTGACTATGTGAAGCAGATTCGTGAATTCGCAGCTACAGAAAATGCTGAAGTTGTTGTCATTTCAGCGCGTGCAGAGGAAGAAATTTCTGAATTGGACGATGAGGATAAGTCAGAATTTCTGGAAGCTATCGGCTTGACAGAATCAGGTGTGGATAAACTGACCAGAGCAGCTTATCATCTGTTGGGACTTGGAACCTACTTTACAGCTGGTGAAAAAGAAGTGCGTGCCTGGACCTTTAAGCGTGGAATGAAAGCTCCTCAAGCGGCTGGTATTATTCACTCAGACTTTGAAAAAGGCTTTATTCGAGCAGTGACTATGTCTTATGATGACCTAGTGCACTATGGCAGCGAAAAAGCAGTTAAAGAAGCTGGACGTTTGCGCGAAGAAGGAAAAGAATATATCGTTCAGGATGGCGATATTATGGAATTTAGATTTAATGTGTAAAGTATTTGTAAAGTCTAAAAATTCTAGGTTGGAAATTTTTTTCCAGCCCTTTTGGCTTTTATAAAGGAGAAAAATGGTAAAGTTAATAGTCGGTCTGGGAAATCCAGGAGAAAAATATATTGAAACCAAACATAATGTTGGTTTTATGCTAGTTGACAAGATCTGTAAAGATCTTGATTTAAAATTTACAGCTGATAAAATCTTTCAAGCAGATATTGCTTCTACTTTTCTGAATGGTGAAAAAGTCTATTTTGTCAAACCAACTACATTTATGAATGAGAGCGGAAAGGCCGTTCAAGCTTTACTAGCATACTATGGTTTAGATATAGAGGATTTATTGGTCATCTATGATGATTTGGATATGGAAGTTGGTAAGATTCGTTTGCGCAGCAAGGGTTCAGCTGGTGGCCATAACGGTATTAAATCTATTATCAAACACATTGGAAGTCAAGAATTTAAACGGATAAAGATAGGTATTGGCCGTCCAAAAGAAGGTATGACAGTGGTCCACCACGTTCTAGGAAAATTTGATAAAGATGATTATATAATGATTCTGAATACTCTTGATAAGGTTGACAAGGCTGTAAAATATTATTTACAGTCAGGCAATTTTGAACAAACTATGCAGAAATACAATGGATAATAAAATGAACCTGATTGACTTATTTTGTCAAAACCAGCAAATTTCAGATTGGAAGAAAAATCTCCATAAAAACAGCAGACAGTTGATAATGGGATTGTCTGCATCAACAAAAGCAATTACTATAGCAGCTGGATTAGAAGAATCAGAGAAAATCCTTGTGCTGATTTCTAGTCAAAATGAAGCAGATCGTTTGGCTAGTGATTTGATTTCTTTGTTGGGAGAAGACAAGGTCTATACTTTCTTAGCAGATGATACTCCTATAGCAGAATTTGTTTTTGCTTCACAGGAAAAAATATTTTCGAGATTAGATGCTCTAAACTTTTTAATAGACCATCAAAAGTCTGGAATTCTAGTTACTAATGTCGCAGCCAGCAAATTACTCTTGCCTGATTATATTGATTTTAAAAATACCAATATAAATTTGACAGTTGGACAAGAATATGACCTAAATAATCTTGTAAAGATGTTGTCAAGATCAGGATACAAGAAGGTGTCTCAAGTTTTAAGTCAGGGAGAATATAGTCTAAGAGGAGACATCTTAGACATTTTTGAGCGCTCAGCAGAGGCACCTTATCGCCTGGAGTTTTTTGGCGATGAAATTGATGGTATTCGGATTTTCAATCCAGAAAATCAAACTTCAATTGAAAACATAGAAAGTATTTTAATTAAACCTGCTTCTGATATCCTGCTTTCTGAGAAAGATTATGCTCGAGGACGAGAAAATCTGGAAGCTATTTTAGAAAAAGCTGTTGATCCTGCTTTGAAATCTTACTTAGAAGAGTTACTAATCAGTGCCAAAGAAGAGTTTCATCATGCAGATATTCGTAAATTCCTTTCTTATTTTTATCAGAAAGAATGGACTATTTTAGACTATTTGCCTGTTCATAGTCCTGTATTTTTTGATGATTTTCAAAAAATTGTGGATCGACATGCTCAATTTGAACTGGAAACAGCTAGTTTGTTGACAGATGATTTACAAAATTGTAAAGCTTTATCAAGTCAGAAATATTTTGCAGATAAGTACCAAGATTATCGTCAATATACACCAGCAACCTTCTTTTCAAGCTTTCAAAAAGGTTTGGGAAATCTGAAATTTGATTCTTTGTATCAATTCAATCAATACCCAATGCAAGAATTTTTCAGTCAGTTTTCCTTGCTCAAGGAAGAGATTAATCGTTATAAAAAATCTGGCTATACAATAATTTTACAAGCAAATTCTTCGTCAGGTTTACAAAGTTTACATAAAAATTTACAGGAATATGATATTCATTTAGACTATATAAAAGAGGCTGAGATTCACAAAAATGCAGTTCAGCTTATAGAAGGAAATCTTGTTCAAGGCTTTAATTTCGTAGATGAGAAAATTGTTCTTATTACAGAGTACGAAATTATTCACAAGAAAATAAAACGAAAAATTCGGCGTCAGAATATCTCCAATGCTGAACGACTGAAAGATTATAATGAGCTAGAAAAAGGGGATTATGTTGTCCATAATATTCATGGGATAGGACGTTATCTGGGAATAGAAACGATTGAAATCTCTGGCGTCCACCGTGACTATCTGACAATTCAATATCAAAATTCTGATCGTATTTCGATTCCAGTTGACCAGATTAATCTCCTATCAAAGTATGTTGCTAGCGATGGAAAAACACCTAAGGTAAATAAGCTAAATGACGGTCGTTTCCAGAAGAGTAAGCAAAAAGTTCAACATCAGGTTCAGGATATTGCGGATGATTTGATTAAACTATATGCTGAACGCAGCCAGCTAAAAGGTTTTGCTTTCTCAGCTGATGATTCCAATCAAGAGGAATTTGATAATGATTTTCCCTATGTTGAAACAGAGGACCAGCTAAGAAGTATTCAGGAAGTGAAGAAGGATATGGAAAGCAGTCGTCCGATGGACCGCCTCTTAGTTGGTGATGTCGGCTTTGGGAAAACAGAAGTAGCTATGCGGGCTGCTTTTAAGGCTGTCAATGATCATAAACAGGTAGCTGTATTAGTGCCAACAACGGTTTTAGCCCAGCAGCACTATACTAACTTTAAAGAACGTTTTAATGATTTTGCGGTCAATGTTGAGGTACTTAGTCGTTTCAGGAGTAAGGCGGAACAAAAACAGACTCTGGAGAAGCTGCAGAAGGGACAAGTTGACATTATTATTGGAACCCACCGACTCTTATCCAAAGATGTAGAATTTGCAGATTTAGGTTTAATCATCATTGATGAAGAGCAGCGTTTTGGAGTTAAGCACAAGGAAACATTAAAAGAATTGAAAAAGAAAGTTGATGTCTTAACTTTGACAGCAACTCCTATTCCTCGAACTCTGCATATGTCTATGCTGGGGATTCGCGATTTGTCAGTTATTGAGACACCGCCTACCAATCGCTATCCTGTTCAAACCTATGTTTTAGAAAGCAATCCTACAGTGATTCGAGAAGCTGTCTTACGTGAAATAGACCGAGGTGGACAGGTTTACTACCTTTACAATAAGGTTGACACAATTGAGCAGAAAGTTGCAGAGTTAAGAGAGTTAATTCCAGAAGCTTCTATAGGTTATGTTCATGGTCAAATGAGTGAGATTCGTTTAGAAAATACTTTGCTGGATTTCATCAATGGAGAATACGATATTTTGGTGACTACAACTATTATTGAAACTGGGGTTGATATCCCAAATGCCAATACTTTGTTTGTAGAAAATGCTGATCACATGGGACTGTCAACCTTGTATCAACTTCGTGGCCGGGTTGGCCGCAGCAATAGGATTGCTTACGCTTATCTGATGTACAGACCAGATAAAATCTTAACAGAAGTTTCTGAAAAGCGTCTGGAGGCTATTAAAGGATTTACAGAGTTAGGTTCTGGATTTAAGATTGCCATGCGAGATTTGTCTATTCGGGGTGCTGGAAATATCCTAGGAAGCATGCAATCTGGCTTTATTGATTCTGTTGGTTTTGAGATGTATTCACAGCTTCTAGAAGAAGCCATTGCTAAAAAGCAGGGTAGAGAAAACAAACGTCAAAAGAGCAATGCAGAGATTAATCTGCAGATTGATGCCTATCTGCCTAGTGACTATATTTCTGATGAAAGACAGAAGATTGAAATTTATAAAAGAATTCGTGAGATTGACAGCCGTGTAAATTATGAAAATCTACAGGATGAATTGATTGATCGTTTTGGGGAGTATCCTGATGTTGTAGCCTATCTGTTGGAGATTGGACTTGCTAAGTTTTATTTAGATCAAGCATTTGTAAAGTCAGTGGAACGCCAGCAGAATGCAGTAATTATTCATTTTGAGAAAATTTCGCAGCAGCTTTATCTGACGCAGGACTATTTTGAAGCACTTTCGATGACGAATTTAAAGGCTCGAATTGGCGAAAAAAATGGCTTGATTGAAGTGATTTTTGATGTGAGGAATAAAAAAGATTACGAGATTTTAGAAGGTCTAGTTAATTTTGGAGAAAAGATGCTGGAAATTAAACAGCGCAAGGCAGAATAAAGGTTACAATTCAGTGAAGTTTGGCTTTTTAAGCTCTATTTTTCTCAAAAAATGGTAGAATAATAAATTAAGAGAAAATGAGGTAATAGGATGAGATTAGATAAATATTTGAAAGTGTCACGGATTATCAAGCGACGTCCAGTGGCTAAAGAAGTAGCTGACAAGGGTCGAATAAAAGTGAACGGTATCTTGGCCAAGAGCTCAACAGATTTGAAAGTGGATGACTTGATTGAAGTACGCTTTGGTAATAAACTCTTGACTGTAAAGGTTCTGGAGATGAAAGACAGCACTAAAAAAGAAGATGCAGTTAAAATGTACGAAATAGTCAGTGAAACAAGGATAGAAGAAGATGCCTAAAAATATCGTCCAACTCAATAATCGTTTTATTCAAGATGAAAATCAACGCCGCAGATATGTGGATCAGGAACGGCGGAAACGCAACCGTTTTATGGGCTGGGTTCTGATTTTGGTGATCCTCTTATTTATTCTACCTACCTATAATTTGTACCAGAGTTATCAAACCTTGCTGCAGCGTCGTGAACAGTATTCTAAACTGCAGAAGAAATATCAGACGCTCAGCGAAGAAAAGGTCTATCAATCAGATATAGCAACAAAGTTAAAAGATGATAGCTATGCTGCTAAGTATGCACGCGCTAAATACTCTTTTTCAAAAGAGGGTGAGTACATTTATACTATCCCAGATTTATTGCCGCAGTAGTTATGGAAGATTTACTAAAAACAATTGAGCAGTTCTTGGCCTTTTCAGATGAGAAATTAGAAGAACTGACTGAAAAAAATCAAGCTTTGAAACTTCAAGAAAATCAAGAGGAAAGGGGAAAACATGCGTAAGTTTTTGTTACTGATATTTTTGCTGCCAGCTTTATTTAGCAGTATCACAGTTATTAGTACTGAAAAAGATTTCGTATTAGACGAGGAAGAAAAATATCATTTTACAAGCACTACGTATGGGCGCTATTTTGATAGTATCCCGACAAATCCTAACGTTTATGAAGAAACACCTACATTTACAGATTCAACTCTGAGCAAGACTGCAGGAAAGCTAGTTCCAGATCAAGCCATTCAGATAACAGAATTTCATGTAAATGAAGAAGAAGTTCCGATTTTCAAGCTGAAAAACGGCCAGTTTGTGATAGCGGATAAAAATACAATTTACGAAGATACTGTCCAGTCAATTCAAGATATCCATCAAGAAATGTGGCTGAAACCTGGCTTCATTCTTTATGATAAAGCCAATGTTAATGGAGCTAAAAAAGTCAATACAACAGTGGCTCCATATACAAAAGTAAACATTGTTCAAATTGTCCAGACTGTCAAAGGAACTTATGCCCAGATTGAAGGACAGGGCTGGGTTTCTATGGAATTTTTGGATGAGACTGATAATCGAATGGACAAGGTTCAAGAAATTCTGAGCAGTAAGTATAACAAGGCGGACTACTCTATCTATGTCAAACAGCTGGACACTGGCAAAGAAGCAGGTATCAATCAAGATCAAGAGATGTATTCGGCCAGTGTGACAAAACTGCCTTATCTTTACTATGTGCAGGAACAGCTGGATCAGAAAAAACTTTCCTTAGATCAGAAGTTCAAGTATATTGGAGCAGTCAATGATTTCGCAGGTGCTTATGAACCGGAAGGAAGCGGCAGCATTGCCAAGTCAGCTGACGACAAGGAATATTCAGTTCAGGATTTGATAAATCGAGTGGCCAAAGAATCAGATAATGTCGCCCATAATATTTTAGGTTATTATGCGACCAATCAATCTGATAAACATTTTCAGCAGACGATCAACAAAATAGCTGGAAAGAAATGGGATGTGGAAGAAAGACAAGCATCTTCACGTATGGCTGGAAATGTTTTGGAAGCTATCTATGAGCAAAATGGCATGATTATCGATGCCTTGTCTCAGACAAATTACGATAATCAGCGGATTTCTAAAAATATCGATGCTAAAGTAGCTCATAAAATTGGTGACGCCTATGACTTTAAGCACGATGCTGCGATTGTCTATGCAGATTCCCCTTTTATCATTGTCATTTTTACTAATAATGCAAACTACGATACCATTTCCCAGATAGCAGATGATGTCTATGGAGTCCTGAAATGATCAAGCAAGAATTTCTTAAAAAAATGCAGGAGAAAAAGTATTTCCAAGGCCATCGAAAAATTTTAGTTGCTGTATCAGGTGGACTGGATTCTATGACACTGTTGCAGCTGTTGATTGATTCTCAAAAAGAACTGGCTATCGAGCTTGCGATTGCTCATGTCAATCACAAACAGCGGCCAGAGTCAGATCAAGAAGAAAAGGCATTAGTAAAGATTGCGGAACAGCTTGGTGTAAAGATTTTTACATCAAGTTTTTCTGGTAATTTTTCAGAAAATGCTGCTCGGCAGTTTCGTTATGATTTTTTTGAGAAAGTGATGCAGGCAGAGCATTATACTGCTCTGGTAACTGCCCATCACGCAGATGATCAAGCTGAGACTGTTTTTATGCGGCTGCTGCGTGGAGCTAGACTTCGTCATCTGTCCGGCATGAAAGCTGTCCAGTCTTTTGCTTGCGGGGAGCTGATTCGTCCTTTGCTTACCTTCCATAAGTCAGACTTTCCAGATATTCAACATTTTGAAGATAGCAGTAATTTTCAAAATGATTATCTCAGAAATCGAATTCGCAATCTTTATCTGCCGGATCTAGAAAAAGAAAATCCACAATTTAAGGATTCTTTGCGGTATCTAGGAAAGGAAATTGAAGATTGGCAGACCGCTTTGTCTCACTTGACTAGAGATTTAGATATAGAAAATGTCCAAGCCTTTAATCAGCAAATCCCCCAGGTTCAACGTTTTCTATTGCAGAACTATCTCGAAAACTTTCCTGGTCTGAATCTGAGTAAGCAGCAGTTTGAGGAGGTTTTAAACATCCTGCGGACTAAGGCTAATTATCAGCACACTTTGAAAAAAGACTATGAGCTTGTTAAAGATTACCAGCGTTTTGAAATTAGAAAAATCAGTCGTAAGCCCGATTTAAAAATGGATTCAATTTTGTTAGAATTTGAGAACCTGATCGAGTTTGGGCATTATCGATTTTCATTCGGGATTCCTTTGAGTGGTGAAAATATTCAAAAAATTTTTGTTTCGCGTGAAACTTCGCTGACACTCCGCTTCCGAAAAGAGAGAGACAGTATTTTGCTGAATGGTCATCACAAGAAACTTCGTCGTCTTTTTATTGATAAGAAGGTTTCCTTTGAAGAACGGAATTCATCTGTAGTAGTTGAACAAAATCATCAAATTTTAGCGATCTTAAATATTGCTATCAGTGATTTGAGTAAGGCATTAAAAAGTGATATAATGAGTACTGTACTTTATATTCAGAAAATAGATGGGTAAAATTATGCTAGAACAAGATATCAAAAAAATATTGATTTCCCATGAAGAAATCGTGGATGCTGCAAAAAAGCTTGGTCAGCAATTAACCAAAGACTACCAAGGTAAGAATCCAATTTTTGTTGGAATCTTAAAAGGTTCCGTACCTTTTATGGCTGAGCTAATAAAGCATATTGACACACATATTGAGCTTGATTTTATGTTGGTCTCCAGCTACCATGGTGGTACTGCCAGCTCAGGTGTCATTAATGTTATTAAAGACATTGATCAAGACATTACAGGACGTGATATCCTATTTGTTGAGGATATTATTGATACTGGTCAGACTTTGAAAAATCTGTGCAATTTGTTTAAGGAAAGAAATGCTGCATCAGTTAAAATTGCTACACTTTTGGATAAGCCAGAAGGGCGTGTTGTTGAAATTGATGCAGATTATACATGTTTCACAATTCCAAATGAATTTGTTGTTGGATATGGATTAGATTACAATGAAAACTATCGTAATATTCCATATATTGGTATCTTGAAAGAAGAAGTTTATACAAAATAAAGGTTTACTATTAATAGATGAAAAATAAGCAAAACAATGGTTTTATAAAAAATCCATTTCTCTATATTCTGATTATTGTTGTCCTAGTGACAGGGTTTCAGTATTTCTTCTCAGGAGATACTGGCGGTCGCAGTCAACAAATCAATTACACAGAATTAGTGAAGGAAATTAAGGAAAATAATGTCACAGAGATGAGCTACCAGCCAAATGGCAGCGTCGTTGAGATTTCAGGTACTTACAAAACACCTCAGGAATCGAAAGAAGATACAGGGATTTTATTTTTCACTCCAAACGTTTCTAAAGTAGAGAGATTTACAAGTATTATTTTACCGTCAGATATTACAATTTCTGATTTACAAAAATTAGCTTCTGAGCATAACACTGAAATCAGCATAAAGCGCGAAAGTTCAAGCGGAATGTGGATTACAATCCTCACTTCCATCGTTCCTTTTGTAATTGTCATCTTCTTCTTTATGTCCATGATGAATCAAGGTGGCGGCGGTGGTGCCCGCGGTGCCATGAATTTTGGTCGCAATAAGGCGCGTGCTGCTAACAAAGAAGATATTAAGGTTCGCTTCTCAGATGTAGCTGGTGCTGAGGAAGAGAAACAAGAACTTGTAGAAGTTGTTGAGTTTTTGAAAGATCGGAAACGCTACACCAAGTTAGGTGCTCGTATTCCTGCCGGTGTCCTTCTAGAAGGCCCTCCAGGAACTGGTAAAACCTTGCTTGCCAAGGCTGTTGCTGGAGAAGCAGGAGTTCCTTTCTTCAGTATCTCAGGTTCTGATTTTGTAGAAATGTTTGTTGGGGTCGGAGCAAGCCGTGTCCGTTCTTTGTTTGAGGATGCGAAAAAGGCAGCCCCTGCCATTATCTTCATCGATGAAATCGATGCAGTCGGTCGTCAGCGTGGAGTTGGACTCGGCGGTGGTAATGATGAGCGGGAGCAAACCCTCAATCAGCTCTTGATTGAAATGGATGGTTTTGAGGGCAATGAAGGCATCATTATCATTGCGGCTACTAACCGTTCGGACGTATTGGACCCAGCCTTGCTGCGTGCTGGCCGTTTTGACAGAAAAGTCTTGGTCGGTCGTCCTGATGTGAAAGGTCGGGAAGCCATTCTTCGTGTTCATGCTAAGAATAAGCCGCTGGCTAAAAATGTTGATTTAAAACTAGTTGCTCAGCAGACACCAGGTTTTGTTGGTGCTGATTTGGAAAATGTCTTGAATGAAGCTGCTTTGGTTGCTGCTCGTCGTAACAAGAAAGTCATTGATGCAGATGATATTGATGAAGCAGAAGACCGGGTAATCGCAGGACCTTCTAAGAAAGATAAGATGGTGTCTGAACGCGATCGTCAAATGGTTGCTTATCATGAAGCTGGACATACTATTGTTGGTTTAGTATTGTCAAATGCGCGTGTCGTACATAAGGTAACTATCGTACCTCGTGGACGCGCTGGTGGCTATATGATTGCCTTGCCTAAGGAAGACCAAATGCTTCTATCTAAAGAAGATATGAAAGAGCAATTAGCTGGTCTTATGGGTGGCCGTGTGGCTGAAGAAATTATATTTAATGTGCAGACAACGGGTGCTTCTAATGACTTTGAACAGGCAACTCAGATGGCCCGCAGTATGGTAACGGAATATGGAATGAGCGAAAAACTTGGTCCGGTTCAATACGAAGGAAACCATGCTATGTTTGGTGCAGCCAGTCCTCAAAAATCAATTTCAGAACAGACTGCATATGAGATTGACGAAGAAGTAAGAGAACTTCTTAATGAAGCACGTAACAAAGCTGCAGAGATTATTCAGTCCCATCGTGAAACTCATAAATTGATTGCTGAAGCGCTTCTTAAATATGAAACTTTGGATAGCAATCAGATTAAATCATTGTATGAAACTGGCAAAATGCCAGAAGAGTCTGAACTTGAATTAGACAAAGAAGCTCATGCACTTTCTTATGATGAAATTAAAACGAAAATGGAAGAAAAAAATTCCGAGTAGAAGAAGTTGGAGAAATTCCAACTTTTTTCTATTTTTCTGAAATAATTATTGACAAAGGAAGAAAAGCTGATATAATGGAATATGTTCTGCAGAGGGACAAGAAATGGTCCGTTGGTCAAGGGGTTAAGACACCGCCTTTTCACGGCGGTAACACGGGTTCGAATCCCGTACGGACTATATAATCCGCCATAGCTCAGTTGGTAGTAGCGCATGACTGTTAATCATGATGTCGTAGGTTCGAGTCCTACTGGCGGAGCTAGGTTTAAAAAATCAAATGTGTAAGCATTTGATTTTTTTCTTGCTTTTATACTTCGCACAATCCTCCCAAATGACTAAATATGTACCTGAAATGACTTAAAAACAGTTATTCGAGTCAGAAGAGCTCCTAAAAGATGCTTTTTAGAAGAAAAAGCCCACCTCGCTTTCTATTTACAGTAGAATTAAGCTAAGTAAAATTTAAGGAGGAACTATGGATTTTAGAACTACTTATGAGAAGGTGAAATGGATAGTTTGGAAGTGTAAGAAAGACTATTATATTCATTTGTGGGAACATAGTGATTGGGAGCAAGAAGGAATGTTGGTTTTATACGAACTTCTGCTTAAAGAAAAAGGAATTGAAAACGATGAGGAAAAACTCTATCGTTATTTCAAAACAAAATTCAGAAATCATATACATGATAAAATTCGTAAACAAGAAAGCCAAAAGCGAAAATTGGACCGCCAGCCTTATGAAGAAGTGAGTGAGATTGGACATCGTTTGAAATCAAAAGAATTGTTTCTGGATGAGTTAGTTGCCTTCAGAGAAGCGATTGACAATTATAAAAGAACTCTTGATGATGTTGGATTGGATAATTATCAGAGGTTGATGAGCAACGAGCGCTTTAAAGGAAGAAGAGCCATGCTTAAAGATTTAAAAAATCACTTAAAAGATTTTCAAGATAATACGATTTTGTAATGAACAAACTTGATGACTTTATTTCTGTTTTACTAGAACAGGTTAGAGCATCAAGTTTTTTATTAAATAAAAATCGAAAAAAAATTAGAAAAGGTATTGACAGGAGGTGTGGTTGGGTGATATACTAATATAGTTGTCGCGAAAGACAAAGCCCTTTGAAAACTGAACAAGACGAACCAAGTGCAGGGTGACATAGAGATATGTAACCTGTCAAAAAAACGAAAATAAATCTGTCAGTGGACAGTAATGAGTGCGAACTCAAACTTTTTAATGAGAGTTTGATCCTGGCTCAGGACGAACGCTGGCGGCGTGCCTAATACATGCAAGTAGAACGCTGAAGAGAGGAGCTTGCTCTTCTTGGATGAGTTGCGAACGGGTGAGTAACGCGTAGGTAACCTGCCTGGTAGC
>NZ_ALKI01000010.1:0-55622 GCF_000286495.1 Streptococcus sp. AS14 | reverse complement strand
AGAAAAATTAATATATTTTTAAAAAATTTTTCAAAAAAGACTTGACAAAAATTGCAAACGGTTGCATAATAGGATTGTAAATAAAAATTCCGGGAGGAAATAGGAATGAAAACATGGAAAAAAGTAGTATTGGGCAGTGTCAGCTTGCTGGCTGCAGGAACACTGTTAGCAGCTTGTAGCTCGAACAGTAGCAAGGAGAGTTCTTCTTCTAAAGCTGATAGCAAGACCTTGAAACTTTGGGTACCAACTGGTGCTAAAGATTCTTACTCTGATACAGTTAGCAAGTTTGAGAAAGAATCAGGCTACAAGGTTGATGTAGTCGAAATGGAAGATCCAAACGCTCAGGAAAATCTGACAAAAGATGCTAGTACTGCTGCTGATGTTTTCTCTCTGCCACACGACCAACTTGGTAAATTAGTTGAAGCTGGAGCTATTCAAGAAGTTCCTTCTAAAATGGCAGAAGAAGTCAAGAAAAACGATACTGAACAAGCAGCAATTGGTGCTCAATACAAAGGCAAAACTTATGCTTTCCCATACGGTATCGAATCACAAGTAACCTACTATAACAAATCAAAGCTTTCCGCTGATGATGTTAAGTCTTATGAAACCATCACTTCTAAAGCTAAATTTGGTGGAAACTTGAAAGAGGCTAATGGATACATCACTGCTCCACTCTTCCTTTCTGTTGGCGACACTCTCTTTGGTAAAGATGGTGAGCAAGTAGACGGAACAAACTGGGGTAACGAAGCCGGTGTCAACGTTCTGAAGTTCATCGCAGCTCAAAAGAATAACAGCGGTTTTGTAAACGTAGATGCTTCTAACCTTCTTGCTAAATTTGAAGATGGTTCAGTTGACGCTTTCCAATCAGGTCCATGGGACTACGCAGCTGCTGAAAAAGCTGTCGGCAAAGACAACCTTGGTATCTCTGTTTACCCAACTGTTAACATCGGTGGACAAGACGTTCAACAAAAAGCCTTCCTCGGTGTAAAACTTTACGCAGTTAACCAAACACCTTCAAACGGCGACACTGACCGTATCGCAGCAAGCTACAAACTGGCTCAAGTGCTTACTAGCAAAGAAAGCCAAGAAAACCAATTCAAGTTTGAAGGACGTCACATCATCCCTGCTAACAAAGAAGTGCAAGAGTCTGAAGATGTTAAGAAAGATGCCTTGGCACAAGCTGTTATCACAATGGGATCTTCTGATACCTACACAACAGTTATGCCTAAACTTAGCCAAATGTCTGTCTTCTGGACTGAAAGTGCTGCAATCCTCAGCGATGCTTACAACGGTAAATTTGGTGAAGATCAATACCTCGCAAAATTACAACAGTTTGATAAAGATTTAGCAGCAGCTAAATAATACTCAAGCAAATTTAAATAAGCATTGAAGTGAGGGGGCAGCCTCCTCACTTCTTTCTTTGTAAATATAAGGAGAATACTATGACTCAGTCATCCTATGACAATGCATCCATGGTTCAGATCTTTAAAGAGGGAACATGGGATGTCAAACTCTCTTTTCTGGTAATGGGACTGAGCAACCTTGTAAACAAACAATTTATCAAGGGGCTGCTCTTCCTCTTCTCAGAAATTGCTTTCCTGATTGCTTTTGCAGTCCAAATCATACCAGCTATTGGCGGCATGATTACATTGGGAACTCAAGAGCAAGGAGAAGCTATCAAAAAAGTTAACGGCTTGGAAATCACCGTTCAAGTAGCGGGTGACAACTCTATGCTGATGCTGATTTTTGGACTTGCTTCTCTCATCTTCTGTGCAGTATTCGCCTATATCTACTGGTGTAATCTGAAAAGTGCTCGTCATTTGATGGCTCTCAAGCAGTCAGGCCAGAAGATTCCCAACTTCGTTGAGGACTTTAAGACGTTGGCTGACGGCCGCTTTCACATGGGCCTAATGAGTATTCCTCTTATCGGAGTACTGCTCTTTACCATCTTGCCTCTGATCTATATGATCTGTTTGGCCTTTACTAACTTTGACCATAAGCATCCAGCTCCTAAGTCACTCTTTGACTGGGTTGGCTTCTCCAGCTTTGGTGATGTTTTCTCAGGTCGTATGGCTAGCACCTTCTTCCCACTTTTAGGCTGGACCTTGATTTGGGCGGTTGCTGCAACAGCTACTACTTTCTTCTTCGGTATCGTTTTAGCTCTCTTGCTCAATACCAAAGGTCTCAAGTACAAGAAAGTTTGGCGGACACTCTTCGTTATCACTATTGCTGTACCGCAATTCGTGTCCCTGCTCTTGATGCGTAATTTCCTGAATGACAATGGGCCTTTGAACGGATTATTGCAAAGTCTTCATCTCATTCAGCATCCAATTCCATTCTTGAGTGACCCTGTTTGGGCTAAGTTCTCAATCATCCTTGTCAATATGTGGATTGGTATTCCATTTACCATGCTGGTAGCGACTGGGATTATCATGAACCTACCTAGCGAGCAAATCGAAGCTGCTGAGATTGATGGAGCTAGCAAGCTTCAAATCTTCAAGAGCATCACTTTCCCTCAAATTCTCTTGATTATGGCGCCATCACTCATCCAGCAGTTTATCGGAAACATCAACAACTTCAACGTCATCTACTTCCTGACAGGCGGTGGACCTACTAACTCTTCCTACTATCAGGCAGGCTCAACTGACCTCTTGGTTACCTGGCTCTATAAACTGACTGTTTCTGCCAAGGACTATAATCTAGCATCTGTTATCGGTATCCTGATCTTTGCAATCTCTGCAGCCTTCAGTCTCTTAGCTTATACTAGATCCGCATCATTCAAGGAAGGAACTGCTAAATAATGAAAAATAGAAAAAAACTCAGTTTATTAGGGATTTATGTCTTACTGGCTGTTTTAGCACTCATCTGGCTAACGCCGATTATCTGGATTTTTCTGACCAGCTTCCGTGGTGAAGGTTCTAATGCAGTCCCTTACTTCTTCCCTAAGACTTATACTCTTGACAACTATATCAGACTATTTAATAACAACACTTATCCTTTTGTTCAGTGGTTTATGAATACCCTGATTGTTGCGACAGCGACCTGCATCCTGTCTACTTTGATTACTGTGGGTATGGCTTACTCACTCAGCCGTATCAAATTCAAGCATAAAAACCGTTTCCTCAAGCTGGCTTTGGTTCTTAACATGTTCCCAGGCTTCATGTCTATGATTGCGGTTTACTACATCTTGAAAGCACTCAATTTGACACAAACCCTGACTTCACTGATTCTGGTTTATTCAGCTGGGGCTGCTCTAGGTTTCTATATTGCTAAAGGTTTCTTTGATACTATCCCATATTCTTTGGACGAATCCGCTATGATCGACGGAGCGACTCGCTTCCAAATCTTCCGGACTATTACATTGCCGCTTTCAAAACCGATTATCGTTTATACAGCGCTTATGGCTTTCATGGGACCTTGGGTTGATTTCATCTTTGCCTCTGTCATCCTAGGCGATGTCAAGGAAAAATACACAGTTGCTTTAGGACTTTTCCAAATGCTTAATAAGGACGCCATCAATAAATGGTTCCTACCTTTTACATCTGGAGCGATTATCATCGCTATCCCAATCACTCTTCTCTTCATCTTCATGCAGAAATACTACGTAGAAGGTGTAACAGGCGGAGCAGTCAAATAAAATCTATTATGTATATTGAAAACTTCCGACAATTTAAATCGGAAGTTTTTATCTTTCTTAGAAAATGTGGAACTTAACTCCTCATCCCTTTTTATATGAGATTGCTTATTAGCTTGGACAAAAAAATGAGTCTGGAAATCATTCCAGTCTCATTTTTTATTTCATTAATTATAATCTTCGTCTCTGCGACGGCGCTTGTTGGTTCCCAAAAAGGCAGCTGCACCAAGTGCCATACCAAAAATTGCAAGGCGTTCTGCTTCTGAGCCAGTATTTGGCAGAATAGCAGGAACTGTTGGAGCCTTATCAGCTGTCGTAGCCACGCTAGCAAGCTGAGCTGCAGGATTTACAACAAAATCAGCAATTAATCCTTCACCTGCCGCTTGAACAGCACCTGTAGTTGCTCCTTTGACTTCACGAGTGTTCGCATGAACTTCTGCAGTCTTAGCATCTGAATCTTTCTTAGATTCATCCTCTGCACCTGGACCAGCAGCTCCGCCTTTTACGGCTGTTAGAGTCTGTTTATCTTCACCTGAGCGATAGTTGCTATTCAGAGCATTTCCATATAGGAGTGATGCTTGATTCAAGATATTCAAGAGAGTTTCATAATTCGCTTGAAGACTGTTGTAGGATTCCTCAAGAACAGCTAAAGTTGCAGTCTCTTGATTTAAGATTGCTTGTTTAGCTTCATAATCAAGCTGCGCTTCTGCCAATTCCCGCTCTGCTTCTGCAAGTAACTGAGGAGCATTTTGAAGGTCAATAACTTTCTTTTTAGCCGCTGCTAATGTTTTTTGAGCAGACAGCAAGTCCTCTTGAGCAGTTGTCAAACTAGCTTTCGCAGCTTCTTGAGCTGACTGAAGTTCTGCCAACTTATCCTTAGCTGCCGCTAGAACTGCCTGAGCATTGCTCAAGTTAGTTTGGTATGGAGCCAAACTTGCTGCAATCTTAGCTGTTGCTCTGTCAAGAGCTTCTTGCTTGAGAGCAACATTCTGCTTGGTCAAAGCTAAATTATTTTCAGCAGTCGCTACCTTCTGGCGAGCTGCTTCAACTGCTGCAATTTGAGCTGCCGCAGCCTTTTGAGCATCAGCTAATTGAGCATTAAGGATATTGATAGCTGATTCCTGACCGACTTTTTGAGCCTTAAGTTCAGCTAATTGATTCTTAAGTGCTGTAACATTTGCGTTAGAACCTGCAGAACGACCACCACCAGCACGCAACAACTGCTCCATAGCCGCAACAGTCAATAGAGTACCGTTATTAACACGTTGGTCAAAGTTGCTAATGTGATGGAAACCAACCTCGGATGTACCATGAGGTGTGCCCCATTGGTTTGGATGTTTATCATAAGCTGCTGAGATAGCATTAGCTTTATTGTCCATCATCTGCACATAGTGGCCAATTTTAGCAAATACACCAGCCCCAACTCTCATGTAGATAGCATTAGCATCAATCTGAGTTTCATCAGTAGGCAGTCCATATTGCGCCGCAATCTTTTGATACTCTTCTTTTTCTTTATGCCAGAAATTGACAGCTCCTTGTGGGTCAAAACTAATCGCTACATTTTCATTGCCAATCAGTTTGCCCATGTGCCAGTTATTACGCTCAAAGTAGATAGTCTGAATCTGGCTGGCCACATTCGCATACGGATCAACCAACAACTCTTGTAAGCCAGCGTTACGACGGTAAGCATTAATTGCCTTCACCAACTCCAAAGCTTGAAGGTTATTTTCTAGACTAGCTGGACTGGTTGGATCAGAATTAACTGAGATACCAAATTCATTTTGTCCTCGTTGGTAAACTGCAAGTGCATTGTTGGCAGCATCACGAATTTCTTGATTAGCCGCATTGTTACGAACATTTTCTAAAAATTGAGAATAAGTCGTATTGTGAAGGTCAACAGGAGCTGTTGCTGCTGCTTTCTCAGCAGCTGGAATCTGTCCTTCAAGCGAGCTGATAGCTTGATTGGTTTGGCTCAAAGATGCCTTTGCCTGATTGATTTTATTCTGAATATCAGCCTGCACTTGTGGAGCAGAAGACGCTGCTTGCTCTGCCTTCGTCAGTTCAGACTTTGCATTGTCTAAAGCAGTCTGTGCTTGACTTTGCTGGCTCTTAGCAGTTGCTACAGCTTGCTCTTCTGAGTTAAGTGGTGTTTTAGCTTGTTTCAATTCAGTCTCTGCAACATCTACCAGAGATTGACTCGCCTTAATAGTATTTGCTTGATCTTTAACAGCTTGGTCTGCCTTGACAGCTTTAGCCGCTGCTTCTCGAACAGCAGCATCTTTCGCGCTAACCTCTTGCTCTGCTGTTTTTGCTTCTGTCTCCGCTTTAGCAACATTTTCTTCTGTTGCTTCTGCCTGTATTTCTTTAGCATTCTCAACAGCGGCTTCAGCCACTTTCACGCTAGTTTTTGCATCTTCAGCTTCTGTTTTAGCAGTATCTACTATCGATCTTTGCTCATCGAGTTTAGCTTTAGCAGCTTCAGCATTTTCTTGGGCAACAGCTACATCTGCTGCTGTCACCGGTTTTCCAGTTACTTCAGTCGCTTGTGGAGCTGTTACAGTTGATTCAACCAACTCATCCGCGTGCACTTGATGGGTCAGTCCACCAGAAATAATAGTTGTAGCTGCGATACCAGTCGCTACAACAGACTTGCCTATTTTCTTTTCCATAATCAATCTCCTTTTTATAATCTCACATACTATAATTACCCTGGGTATAGCAGCCCACATAGTAATATACTATCACAAAACGCTAGTATTAACTAGTAGTAAACGTATCCTTTTAATAGTTTTTTTATTACATTTTAGTTACAAAAATGTTTTATTAGAAAAATAAGCTGGTTTTTCCAACAAAAATGAGCATTTCTGTATCGAATAAAGCAAAAACTCCTAGATCCTTTCTAAGAGTTAATTTTGCTTGTCAGTTCGATTGAGCTTGTCGAATTTCTTCTAACATTGCTTCTTCTTCGGCCGTCATTTCATAGTGTTCCAGCAAGTCTGGACGTCTTAGATAGGTCTTTTTCAGACTTTCATAGAGACGCCACTTGCGGATGTTTTCATGATGGCCACTCATAAGGACTTCAGGAACAACCATACCCCGATAGTCATAGGGCCGAGTGTACTGAGGATACTCCAAGAGCCCAGACGAAAAACTATCATCTGTATGACTGGCTTCCTTGCCAATAACCTCTGGAATCAGGCGAACGGTAGCGTCAATCATGGTCATAGCTGCTAATTCTCCCCCAGTAAGAACATAGTCCCCAAGCGAGATTTCGTCTGTCACTAAAGTCTTGATCCGCTCATCATAGCCTTCGTAATGACCACAAATGAAAATGAGCTCTTCTTCTTTAGCTAGCTCCTCAGCATAGGCTTGGTCAAAAGTCCGACCAGCAGGATCCAGCAAAATCACACGCGGTTGCTGCTTTTTAATGGCATCATAGGCATCAAAAATAGGTTGGGCCCGTAGCAGCATACCCTGGCCTCCGCCGTAAGGCTCGTCGTCTACATGCCGCGATTTTTCTGCATTTTCTCGGAAATTGTGGTAGTTGATTTCTAAGAGGCCTTTTTCCCGCGCTTTTCCTACAATAGAGTGCTCCAAGGGCGCAAACATCTCCGGAAAGAGAGTCAAAATATCAATTTTCATCGTCCAGTCCTTCCGGTATCTCTACATCAACCCGACCTTGCTCAATGTCAATCCCCAGCACCACTGGCGGAATGTAAGGCAGAAGCAAGTCGCGCTTGCCTTTGCGTTTGACCACCCAGACATCATTGGCTCCTGGCTGCAGAATTTCCTTAATCGTACCAAGAAGAATGTCATTTTCATAGACTTCAAGGCCGATGATTTCATGATAGTAAAATTCCCCGTCTTCCAAGTCCGTCAAGTCTTCCTCTCGGACCTTCAGAGTAAAATCACGAAATTTCTCAATGTCATTGATGTGGTACATCCCCTTAAACTTGATAATATCAAAGTTCTTAACCTTGCGATGACTAGCAATCTCCACATCCATGACAAACTGATCTTTCTTGTCAAACAGGGCAAGAGTATTGCCTTTTTTAAAACGCTCTTCTGCAAAATCCGTCACTGACAAAACCCGCATCTCACCTTGAAGACCTTGCGTATTGACGATTTTTCCAACATTAAAATAATTCATCTCGACTCCAACATATTATACTCTGCCTAGTATTTTATCATGATATAGGGGAATGTACAAGGGAGATAAGAGGGATTTCCCTTGCCTATATTTATTTGATTAAAATTGCTGTTTAACGTATAATTATACATATAGAGCTTTAACACTATAAACACCCGAGTGTGTTTACGCAAAACTAGAAAGAAGGTGTGATACCTATGGGAAAAAAGTTAAGTAAACTTCTGCTCTCTACTGCTCTTCTAGCCACAACAGCTGCCAGTCTGACTGCTTTGACCCAGGTCAAAAAGGGCCAAGCAATGGAAAATGAAACGAGAGAAACTAGAAATCTCTCAGCCCTTGATGAAAAAATTGCTCAAATTAACAATCCAACCATCAAGGCTTTTCTAGAATACTATGCTAGTCAGAACATGACCTCCGCATCATCTCTTCCAATGATAGATGATCTCGAGTCCAATACTCGCATCATAGTTATTGATACTGATGATGTGGATAAAAGTTTGTCACCAGCCTTCGGAACATCTGTGGATGGATCCGAAGGTCCTGTCGGGGGAACTATTAACGCTGATGGTCAATACATCGAGTTCGATACCAGTGACCATAGCAAATCCGCAACCGTTCAGGAGATTCGAGATGCTATTGCTGAGATTCTAGGGTGATAAATTCCTAAAACAACGCTTACTCATTGGCCGAGTTTCTATCTCGGTCATTTTCTATTCCTAAAAATGTATCATATTACTGTAAATCTTGTTTTTCCTAAAAATCTATGCTAAGGTAAAGGCAGAATAAGAAAAGGAGGGGCTACTATGATGAGAAGCGGCCATCTGATTTACAAGGTAAAAAACTTACAGGAAGCGGTCAAGGAATGGGAAGCAAAGGGTCTTGTCGTCGAATACGGCAGAAGGGAAAAACCAAACAACGCCTTGATATACTTTAGTCAAGGCCCCTATATTGAGCTCCAGGAAAATACAGGTATTCCTGTAATAGCCAAAATCATAGCTAAACTATTTGGCAGACCTAAAAATCTGGAGCGCTTTTTCTACTGGGATGAATGTGAGGAAGGCTGGCAGGGACTGTGTATTGAAAAAGATTCTGGCGACTTGGATGAGGAAGTTAAATTTCTTGCTAAGAGAGGCATCAAGGGCTTGCTTCTCAACAATCTCAAACGGATAGATACAAAAAATCGTGAGCTACGATATCGCTGCTTCTTTCCACATGAAACAAGCTTTACTTTTCTTATGACTTATTTCAGCATTGACCCCAAACCTCAGAACTTCACCCACCCAAATGGCATCAAGGGAATTAAGAAAATTGTATTTAAGATTTCCTCAGCTCAGGCTAAGATACTAAAAGAGCTGGTTCAAGACCAGACTCTTGAGATTCTTGAAGACGAAAACGAAAATGGCATCGTAGAGGTTATTTTCAATCGACAGGATTAGAGGTGTCAGGCGTTCTCCAAAAATCTGCTCAGCAAATTCCTCCACCAAAGCATTAAACTTGGCTGGTTGGCATAGATTCGACGGATCAAACGAATCAGCAATGACAAGATCCTGAGCAAGCCTCAGATGTTCCTTGGTTGTTTTCATCATTTGGACTAATTTTCCTGAAAAATCTCCCGCCAGCAAAAGTGTAGGAATCTTGCACTTACCCAAGGCAGCACGATAATCAATGGCTTCAATTGCCCTGCGCTGCAAAACAGACTCCTCAGGTCGCATCCGGTCGAATAAATCAACAAAATAAGAGCGAGCTAAAGGCCAGCGTTTATAAATTGGCAAGGTTGATAGCTTCATAAACCATGAGTATTTCACCAAAGGAGCCGTAAGTTGAGCCAGAGAGTTCATCATTGGCGACAAATCCGTCGCACAAAAAGTATCGCACAAGAGAGCTCCCTTAAAGATTTGCGGATTTTGAGTCATGAGGTGCATGGTTAAGATACCGCCATAGGAAGTCCCTCCGATAATGGCTTCGCTGATACCTTCTTTTTCCAAAATCGCCAACACATCTGCTGCCTGTATATCTAGAACCTGATCCGCCTGACAAGTAAGCTGGCTTGATTGCCCATTTCCACGTAGGTCAGGCGCAATAACCTGATAGCGATCCTTAAAAAAATCTATCTGAGGCTGAAACATGCCCGAGTCAGCACTCAGACCATGCAAGAGCACGATTATTTCTTTATGACCTCGCCCTTCTATCCGATAGAATATCTTAGCATCGGTTCTTTCGATATGGTCCATCCTATTGCCTCCATTCTACAGCTCATTTATACATTTCTGCCATTCTTTGGCCAATCGAATCTGTTGTTTTCTTTCGCTGATAACTGCTTTCATATCATCTGGACTCTGCAGATTTATTACTTTCACTGCATAATCAGCCGAGACAATGGCATGACCTCGCATGTGGGCTGTTGCAACCGCTTGGGCAAAGACACGCGCGGCATACTTACTAACTGGTGATTTGGCTTGCTGCGACAGCTGCTGAGCTAAGAAACCAGCCTTTCTCAGCTCATAGGCAGAAACTTTATCCTCAAGTCGCGCCTCAAACACTTCCTGAACTTGAGTCAAGATTTGCTGTTTTTTAAGATCGTCACCAATATCTATCAGAGCTATAAATCGAGTGGCACGTTCCATTGCCCATTGAGCAAGCTGCTTCTGAGGAAGCTGAACCAAGATTTGCTCCAGTTTCAATCTTTTTTGACCATAATCAAGAATCTTGATCTTGTAAGGGCTGGGTAGACTCACTTGTCCATTCTCATAACACTCTCGTTCATGGGCGTTCCAAGCGAAATCTTCTGACTTCATATTTCCTCCGTTTCCACGCATCTCGCTTTCCTCGTTGAAAAATCTAAGCTAGATAGTTCTCACATACGCTCGAACTGCATCAATTTCCCAAAATTCAACTGCGCCTAACGGCTTGTTTCATTAAGAGCCTTGTACCCACGCTTAGCTGGGCATCAATTTCTCTAAGCTCACTTGAGATCCGCGTACTCAGCTCGCTAAGAGAAATAGAAAAAAACGAGACGCACTGGTCCCGTTCTTCTTATTTCTCATCAATAACGATGCGAACTTTTTTGTATTCAGTTGGGACAGAGTAAACAATCGTCCTTATAGCGGAAATAGTACGACCTTTACGACCGATTACACGTCCAACATCACTCTGATCAAGATCCAGGTGATATTCTAAAAATTCAGGTGTATCCTCAATCTTGATAGTTAAGGCATCTGGCTGTGAAATCAAAGGTTTCACTATCGCAATAATTAGATTTTCAATCGTGTCCATATGTCAACCTACACTTCTATTATTTAGAGTATTTTGAATCGTGGAATTTCTTCAATACGCCTTCTTTTGAAAGGATGTTGCGTACAGTATCAGAAGGTTGTGCACCATTACCCAACCACTCAAGGATACGGTCTTCTTTCAAAGTCACTTGGTTTTCAGCTACAAGTGGGTTGTAAGTACCAACTGTTTCGATGAAACGTCCGTCACGAGGTGAACGTGAGTCTGCAACATTGATACGGTAGAAAGGTTTTTTCTTAGAACCCATACGAGTCAAACGGATTTTTACTGCCATTATTAAGGTCTCTTTTCTTTATTTTTTTCTTTTGGTGAAATAGCAGAGCTATTAAGCACATGTTCTATTATAGCAGATTAAAAACAGCTGTCAAGTTTTTTTCTTGACAGAGTTAAAAATTTTTTAGATTAGTCTTTCTTGTTTAAAAAGACAATATTTTTTCATTTGCAGTCTCCTTATGGAACCAAGAGTCTGATAATGTCTTCATAAGAATAGGCGGTATAGGTCGGTTGAAAAAGACTTTCATTTTCTAGCTGCTTGGGATTGTACCAGAGAGAGTCCAATCCGGCATTATTAGCGCCAGCAATATCAGCTGTCAAGGAGTCTCCAATCATCAAAGTCTGAGACAGGTCAAAATCTGGTATCTGCTCTGCTATTTTTTCATAAAACAAAGCTTCGGGCTTCTGAGTCCCCATCTTTTCCGAGATGAAAATATGGTTAAAATAAGGAGAAATGTCGGAATGGGCCATACGGCCGGTCTGAATAGCCGTGATGCCATTGGTCGCTCCGTAAATCTCATAATCAGCTGCTGTCAGACTGTCCAAAAGCTCACTAGCACCAGCGTAGGTTTGTCCTTGCTGTGCAATGTGCTGTTGATAGAGGAGAGCTAACTCAGCGCCATCCTTCTCAATGCCAAAATGAGCAAAAAGACGAGAAAAGCGAGTATTGACTAGCTCCGACTTGGTAATTTTCCCCTGCTCCAGTTCCCGCCAAAGCCCCTTGTTCATGGGAATATAATAGTCTTTGTAGGTCTGAATCTCCGTTACGCCTTGCTCCTCCAAAAAATGAGTCAAGGCAATATCTTCAGCCGTATCAAAATCCAGTAACGTATGGTCAAGGTCGAATAGTAGAAATTTGTATGACAAGGTTGAAATCCTTTCTGTAACTGTAGTAGCTTCATTATACCACAAGCCACCAAAAAATCAGCCGCTCAAAAACGAACGGCTGGTTTCTAATCTATTTCACCACTGGTATCCAGAGAGCCATTTGATAGTCTGGTGGCTCTTGTTTCGATCCTGCTACATTACCAAACAGCATTTTCGTTTTTCCCACTTCTTCTACTCTACTTTATTGCGAAGGCACAAATCTCTAAATTTATTATCTAGTGCTGCAATATCAAACAAGACTTCTGATAGTTTCTGGTAATCTTCCTTGATACAACATAGATGAGCTTGGCCGAACAATTTTGCTAAATTTTCTTTTAGTTCAGATTTGACCGTATCGTGGTCTTTTAAGAAGTTGCTCATGTATAGATTTCTGATAGAAGCTAATTTGAAACTAAAGTATTGATGAAGATGTTTTTGTTCTTCATTCAAGCCATTGTCCGCTACCGACTTAGCATATCTTTCGATCACATTCTCCTCGCCACGTTCATATTGTTGCTTCATCAACATAGATGTTTTCTGGTAAATCTCTTTGGAAGTAGGAGATTTGATTTTTTTAAAGTTTCCCCACATGGAGAAAGAACCTCTTTTATAGTCGATATTTTTAGCTTCCCAGGCTTTTGAAAATTCTGAGAAAGTCATTTTCATACAAGCAAAACCTGCTGGATCATGGAAATAGATAAACTCATCATCTAGATCATAAACTGAAACAAAATGGTCCACCCCATACAAATGGATATGATTGGGATTATAAGTGAGATAACCCATGTCCAAAGGCCCAAGAACAACTGGTCCCCTGAGCAAGAACTTATTTAACATTTTTCTGATAGAGAGAAGATCCACATCATTTGAATCCTTTATATAGTATTCATCATATGTAAAACCCAGAATGTTTAAAGAATGGCTGATAGAACTATCTGGCATCCCATTATCAAAGAAGACTAAGGGGTGTTTTTCATCTTCCTTTACAATACTAGCGCCATTTCCCATCACCATAATGGCTTCCAAAAACTCAGGGCGAACATCATAACCATACGAATGTAGCGCCATCGCAAGTGAATATGTATAACAAAGAGAAACGTCCCCAAAATACATCTGCATAGCATCATCCTCCTCTGTAATCAACGCCTAAAAAATGACTTGCAATCACCATTTTATTTCACCACTGGTATCCAGAGTTCCATTTGATAGTCTGGCGAGGACATATTACCCTCGCTGTAGACTTCAAAATCTGGTGCTCCTGAGTGGCGATATCCTGTTTCTGGGAAAAAGACTTCCAAGACATATTTCCAAGCATGGTGGATGCTGGCTGGTATAGCCCCCTTGACTGGTACGATGGCATATTCAGCTTCTGCTATTTCTTTGATTGACAGACCTAGTTCTTCTGCTTTCGCTTTATCCGCCACATCATAAGCTGCCATATAGTTGATGATTTCGCCTTCTTTGACATCCGAGCAGACGCCAAAAGATTGGCCACTGCCCAGACTTTCCAGGCTTTCAAAGCTGTGATTGGCATAGAGCTGCTCCCAGGCAGACGGGCACTGGCTATTGTCAATAGCTTCCAATAGGACGCCTGCCACGGTAAATGCAGGTTTCTTTTGAATCTTGATATCCATGTTCTTTCCTCCTGTAATCTTTAAGGATAATTGAAGTCTAGGAAAGACCCGATAAGGTTTTCCATTTCGAACTTCTGAGGGGGTCGCACCATGGAATTTCTTGAAGGCTGCGCTAAAGGCATCCGCAGACTCATAGCCGTATTTCAGTGCTATATCAATGACTTTCTCAGAGCTTTTCCGCAAGTCTGTCACTGCTTCTGACAGCCTCCGATTGCGCAAATATTCTGCTAAAGTCATATCTGCTAGGATGGAAAAGAGCCTGCTAAAGAGAGCATAAGAATAGCCCGATAACTGTTGAAATCGCTGCAAGTCCACTTCTGCGTCCAACTTGCTTTCTAGATATTCCATGGTTCGATTGAATTGATGCATCATATTCTTTTCACCTCACAAAAAATACTAAGGCCGTTAAAAGCAAAGTGAAATTTGGAAAATTGACGGAGGGGCTCCTGCTCCGAGAAAATTTCATCTTTTTCACACAGCTTTTAGACCATGTTCAATTCTAACTATAGTCTAACAGATATAAGATACTTCCGCCCTAGAATTTTTGTACAAGATTTAGAGGGGATTTTACAACCTATCCCTCAGCTTCTCTACAAATAGATAAGCCGCTGGACAGGTCAGGGTATTTTTGATTGTCAGATGATTAATCTGATGAATCTTCTTGCGGTCTGTGTGGGGAAATTCTCTGCAAGCCTTGGGACGGACATCGTAGATTGAGCAGAGATTGTCTCCACCTAAAAAAGGACAAGGCATGGCCTTGAAAACCTTGTCACCGTCTTCGTCCACCTGCAGAAATTCCTCTTCAAAAGCCGGTAGCTTCATCTTGAAATACTTGGCAATGCGGACAATGTCGGCTTCCTTAAAGTCTGGCCCCAGAGTTTTACAGCAATTGGCGCAGGCTGTACAGTCAATCTCTTCAAAGACCTCATCATGGATTTGCTGGGCAATCTTATCGAGGTTTTTTGGTGGCTTTTTCTTGAGACCGGCTAAAAATTTTCGGTGCTCTTTCTGCTTTTGCAGGGCTAGCTGATGGTACTTTTCAAGGTCGATTTCTTGAGTCATATATTTTTCTTTCTGTATTCAAATTGTTTTTATTATATCATAAAATGGGCCCTCTTAAATGTTGTCAAACCCCAAAAATATGACATATTCCACCTCACAAAAAAATCTGAGAACAAGTCCCAGATTTGCTTTTTATGAACTTAGAGAGCAATCATCACATGCTGAGGCTAAATGCTTTTTCCACCGTCCTTGCTGACGCTCCAAGTTTCTTCGATATAGGGGATAAACTCATACAGAGTATCTTCATCGCCTTCAAAGGACATCATATAGACCTTATCGCCTTGTTTGAAGACCCAAACCGTTAGGTTTTGAGTGGATTTTAAAACAACATTAATCTGAAAGGCCTCATTTCCAGCTACAGTACTCTTTGCACCCCAAAAATCATCGACTTCCTTATTATCCTTCCAGTGGTAGGCAATCCGTTGGGCAATGGTTTCAGCGTTGAATTCTTCACCTTCTCCGATGTTAGCTTTTTCTTTTGTATAAGCGTTCATCGTTACAATGTTATAGCCACTTCCATCCGTATACTGGACACTGTCGCCACCATCTACATCTGTAAACTTAATCCAATTATCAGGAATACTAATATAGCCATAATCATCAGAGCCAACCCGCTGCGTACCAGTAGTCTTTGACGAATCTTTGTCTCTACGACTGCTACTACTTGTATCGCTGTCATCTCTAAGGGAAACCCGACTGGAAGAATCAGATGGTTTCCGACTGCTATAGCTCTTAATAAGGCTACAAGAAGACAGAGAGAGACCAGCTAAGATAGTCAGGGAGAGCAGAAAGTACTTCTTTTTCATGGTCATTCCTTCCTAAATCTAATAAATTTTACTAATACTAGTTTACCATATTTTTAGTACGAAAGGAAAGAGATACATTGTCACGTCCGATTAATGTTCCGTTTATAGGACTATGCTTTTTTAGCAGCCTTATTCCACTGGTACCATCCGACCAAACTGTTGATTAAATAGATCAAATATTTCCCTTGAATTTGAAGACTTTCACCCCACCAGAGGTAGATAGAAAAAATATTGGTCGCTGCCCAGAAAATCCACTGTTCGCGATAAACAGCCGTCATCAGGATTTGCCCTACTCCATTTGTCGCATCCGTGATTGAATCACGATAAGGACGATTGGCACCAACAGACTGATAAATCAAGCCAAAGACCAACCACCAAAGCACACTAAGCGATAGATACTTTGTCCATCCTTTAGCATCTAGCTTACGAGCAACAAACTCTTGCTTTTCTTTTTTGAACTGACCTTGGTAAATCCACACCAAGAGTCCAATTGGCTGCATGATTGTAAAGTAAAGAGTCGTCAGGACCTCGCCATAGAAGCCTTTCTGCAAAGCCAAAATTAAGTAAATCACAGAATTAATCAAACCAAAGAGGTAATTGCTAGCCCGTCCTTCAGAAACAAAAATTACACAGATAATTCCAGTCAGACTGCAAATCATCCCTGTCCAATCCACGATACGATGTTCATATATCAGCTCCAGCCAGAGCGGAAAACTCCCTAGAATCAAGAGATAAACCCATTGACCTAAGCTACGATGAGCAAACAAATCGTCCCAGATATGCTTCAAGGTACCAGAAAAGCCGAGCTTCTTCATACTAGTTACCATTCGTTTATAGCCACCAGACATTTCAGAAAGCGTCAGCTTCATGTTTGCGATTTTCTTTTGGATATAAGTATTCATTCTTTCTCCTTTTGTTTTTTAAGAGCCGTGTCAAATTGACTTACGGATGCAACGCTCTATTATTTTTGAACACGCACAAGATTTCTCTTATGTAATATTCACATTTTATCATATCCCTATTTCAGAAAATGTCAAGTAAAATCCAAAAAAGATTTCTTAACGTTCGGATTTCAAGAAAAGACCTACAGATTTTTGTAAGTCTTTTTGCTTGGATTTGGTAGTGGTCGAACTTTTTGATTAGATACAATCTTTTTTGTGAAACATAATTAGCTTCTACACTGAAAAAACAAGAGACTTAATAAATAGGCCTCTTGTTTTTTTAAACTATTATTCGCTGACTGCTCCTTTGCTATCAAGACTCCAAGTATCTTTCATGTTTGTAATGAAATCATCAAGAGTTTCTTCGTCGCCTTCAAAGGATAGTATATAGACTTTGTCATCTTTTTGGAAAACCAATGTATTAGCAAGTTGTCCTGATTTCAGAATGATGTTTATTTGAAAGGCTTCTATTCCTGAGACAGTACTTTTAGAGCCCCACATCTTCTCAATATTATCTTTTTGACTCCAATTATAGGCTACATGTTGAGCAATTGTTTCTGCATTGAAAGTCTCACCATCTGCTACTTCAGCTTCTGCCTTAGAAACAGCATTCATGGTAATGATATTATAAGCAGAACCGTCGGTATATTGGATAAGCCCCTCAACCTCTGCATCAAAAAATTTAATCCATTTACTTGGGATATCGATATAACCAAACTCTGGAGAACCAACACGTTTTGTTTCTTGATTGGTTTTGTTCTTGCTTCTTTTAGAAGAAGAATTTGAAGAATTCTTTTTCACTTGTGCACTGGAACTGGTTGAAGAACTAGATTGATCAGGCTTTTGTCCAGACTTGGCACACGATACAAGAGTAAGTGAAGTTAATACTAGAACTGCTCCAAGCAGATACGATTGTTTCATGTTTTTCTCCTTTTGGGATATATTACCTAGAGATATAAGGTTTTATTCCTCATCCATACTCAGGACACTGAGGAAGGCTTCTTGTGGGACTTCGACAGAGCCGATAGCTTTCATCCGTTTTTTACCGGCTTTTTGTTTTTCTAGGAGTTTGCGCTTCCGGGAAACGTCACCACCATAACACTTGGCCAAAACATTTTTACGCAAGGCCTTGATGTCTGTACGAGCCACGATTTTCTGTCCGATGGCTGCCTGAATGGGTACTTCAAACTGCTGACGAGGAATGATTTTCTTGAGCTTGTCTACAATCAGCTTACCACGCTCATAGGCAAATTCCTTGTGAACGATAAAGCTAAGAGCATCAACCTTGTCGCCATTAAGGAGAATATCCATCTTCACCAGCTTGGACGAGCGATACTCAGAGATTTCATAGTCAAAGCTAGCATAGCCACGAGTAGAGGACTTGAGCTTGTCAAAGAAGTCAAAGACGATTTCAGCAAGTGGGATCTGATAGATGACATTGACCCGATTATCATCGATGTAATCCATGGTCACAAAGTCACCGCGCTTACGCTGAGCCAACTCCATCACCGCTCCGACAAATTCCTGGGGCACCATAATCTGCGCCTTGACATAAGGCTCCTCAATGGAATCAATCTTGGTCGGATCCGGAAACTCGCTCGGATTGGACACATCAATTGAAGCACCATCCGTCATATTGACCTTATAGATAACGGATGGTGCCGTCATAATCAGATCAATATTAAACTCCCGCTCTAAACGCTCCTGAATGACATCCATGTGCAGCAAGCCTAAGAAACCACAGCGGAATCCAAATCCTAATGCTTGAGATGTTTCTGGCTCAAACTGCAGACTGGCATCGTTTAACTGGAGCTTTTCAAGCGCCTCACGCAGGTCATTGTATTTATTGGACTCGATAGGATAGAGACCAGCAAAAACCATCGGGTTCATCTGCTTGTAGCCGTGCAGAGGTTCTGCGGCTGGATTATCCGCCAAGGTCACTGTATCTCCGACCCGAGTATCCTGCACCGTCTTGATAGAGGCTGCGATATAGCCAACATCCCCTGTCGCTAGGAAATCGCGGCCAATGGCCTTGGGAGTAAAAATGCCAACCTCTGTTACATCAAAGGTCTTGCCATTGCTCATGAGCTGAATGGTATCTCCCGGCTTGACCACGCCGTCCATCACCCGCACCTGCAGGATTACCCCACGATAGGCATCGTAGACTGAGTCAAAAATCAAGGCCTTGAGCGGTGCTTCTACATTTCCAGTCGGAGCTGGAACTTTTTCCACAATCTGCTCTAAAATTTCCTCAATTCCGATGCCAGCCTTGGCAGAAGCCAATACGGCTTCGCTAGCATCCAGTCCAATCACATCTTCAATCTCTGCCCGCACCCGCTCTGGATCCGCAGCTGGCAGGTCAATCTTATTGATAACAGGCAGGATTTCCAAGTCATTGTCCAGCGCTAGATAGACATTCGCCAAGGTCTGAGCTTCAATTCCCTGAGCCGCATCCACGACCAGAATCGCCCCTTCACAGGCCGCCAGCGACCGCGATACCTCATAAGTAAAGTCTACGTGTCCTGGCGTGTCAATCAAGTGGAAGATATAGGTTTCGCCGTCCTTAGCAGTATAATTGAGCTCGATAGCATTGAGCTTAATGGTGATACCGCGCTCACGTTCCAAGTCCATGCTGTCTAAGAGTTGGGCCTGCATTTCCCGGCTGGAAACCGTCTCCGTCGCCTCCAAAATCCGGTCGGCCAAGGTTGATTTCCCGTGGTCGATGTGGGCAATGATGGAGAAATTGCGGATTTTCTCCTGACGTTTTTTCAAATCTTCTAAATTCATTTTTCTCATCCTTTTAGGGTATTCTATTTATTATAACACAAGACCAGTGATTTTTCCTATAGACTCGGACTTTCTCTGTAAATTATGCTATACTTATCACAGAATAATTTTGGAGACACTTTATGATTAAAATTCTTGCACTTGATATGGACGGCACCTTGCTCAACAGCAAAAAAGAAATTCCCCAGGCTAACATTGAAGCTCTGCACCAAGCTATTGAAAAAAGAGTCAAATTGGTTCTTTGCACAGGTCGTCCCTTGGTTGGCGTCAAGCCCTATTATGACAAGCTGGGCCTTACACAAGAAAACGAATATGTCATCGTGGACAATGGCTGCGCTACACACCAGACCAGCGACTGGAGTCTGGTAGACTGGCAAGAGCTGAGCGGTCAGGATATTCGTTATCTCTACAACCTGTCTGAAAATAGCCCTGTCCAGCTGACTCTCTTTGATGAAGAGCATTATTTCGTCGTCGGAGAAAAAGCCAGTTCCTATGTTGTGAATGACGCTAGCTTAGTCTTCACCACTCCAACCGAGATTAGTCTGGAAGAGGCTTGCAGCGGTCAACATAGAATGTTTCAAGCTATGTTTTTAGGCAGCCAAGAGCAAGTAGATGCTTTTGAAGCTGACTTTGGCCAAGAAATCTGCCAGCGTTTCAGTGGTGTTCGCTCTCAGCCGGTCATTTACGAGGCCATGCCGTCTGGTGTAACCAAAGCCTTTGCCCTAGAGCGATTAGCTAAACAATTAGACATCAATCCTCAGGAAATCATGGCAATCGGTGATGCCAACAATGACATCGAGATGCTGGAATATGCAGGTCTCGGTGTAGCTATGGGCAATGCTTCTGACTATGTCAAAAGCCTAGCCAATGCCGTCACAGACAGCTGCGAGGAAAATGGGGTCGCTACAGCTATCGAGAAGTATATTTTGAATTCGTAAAAGTATAAATCCCCAGAAGTGAAACTTCTGAGGATTTTGTTTTCAGTCTAAGAATTAGCCTGCTTTGAGGCTGATTTTTTTCTTTATTTAATAACAGCAAAACCAGCCGTCCAGTTGATTTTCTCACGTACGGCAAGTGTTATTTGCAAGAAACCCATTGCCTCTAATTCACGGGCACGTTTGAGGCCACCCGCATCAATCGTATCTAAGCCACCTTCTTGGATATATCCAGCAAGAATTTTCTTTGCTTCTTGGTCATCCGATGCCAATTGAACAGTTGTTTTTTCTTTACCAGCGACTTGTTTCGAAGCAATTGTCGCCGCAAAATTTGTGTTAAAAGCTTTGACCACACGAGCTTCAGGAATTAACTTAGCAATTTCTTCTGCTGCTGAACTCCAAGCCGGTGTAAGCAATTCATCCATATTCTCAAAGTTTACAGGGTTAGAAATATCTACTAAGATTTTTCCAGCGAGCGATGCTTTATTAGCTTCAAGAATGCTTGCAATTGCGGCGTATGGAACAGCCAATACAACAATATCACCCGCACGTTTTGTAAGACCTTCTTTACCTACAAAATCAACTTCATGTCCACCTGAAGTGAATACACTTGCGATTGCTTGTCCCATATTTCCTTGTCCAAAAATTGTAATGTTTGCCATATTATATTCCTCCTTTTAAGTTACAAACTTTTGTTGTAATATTCTTTGTTACATCTAAAGTTATAATACATGGAATTGTAATGTCAATGATTACAACTTGGAAATTTTAAAAAATTTCGAGTTCCTAAAAGTCACTGATATTTTATCACAAAAAACATATAAAAAAGGAAGAACACTATATCTTCCTTTTTGTTGTTCTATAACCTTAATACTATGCCGTCTTGGCACTTGGAAATCAGGCAATATCTATTCCTTTCTCCTTAAGATTTTCCAAGCATTCTTGCAGATAGGCTGCGTCATGCTCAGGATAAATGGGATGTTCGAGCTCCTCAGCTGGCAACTGCTGGTAAGGTGGACAAGTCTTGCCACGGTAGTCCTTATCCAGCCAAAGGGTGTCCGGCTGATAGCCCCGTCGTTGCATCTCCTCCATAATCAGCAGGTGATAAGAATAGAGGCAATAAGGACTGTGCTCAAAAACATAGTTGACCGTCGCATGCGGCTTGCCCCAACCTCGTCCACGTAAGGCTGCACACTCTCGGTGCTGGCCTAAAAGCTGCTGGCGCGGAAGTTTTTCAATCAAATCTTGGTGCCAAAGTCTCACGGTATTCTCCTTCTAGAATAATCTTATAAAGTCATCAACGAATATGAACAATCAACTCTTGGGCAGCTTTCCTGCTTTCTCTAGCATTTTCTTGACAAAATACGGCATCTTAACATTCTCACGCCCCTTTTTCTCAATTAGCTTCTTGACGAAATCTGGCATTTTCAGCTCTGCATCCTCTGCAAGAATCTGGCTGCTCTCCTCCGATGGCTGTAATTCATCGAAGGTTTCTTCTTCTGGAAAACATTCTTTGAAGGGTTCATGCTCATGGCGGCGGATACTTTGAATCAGGGCATCAATTAGACGGTCATCTGCATTGGGCATAGGCGGTCTATGATAGGCAACACCCAAATCTTCGCAAAGTTCCTTGCACTCCACGTCATTGTCAAAAAGAACCTCTATATGCTCACTGATAAAGCTAATCGGCACAAAAATATAATGCTGCGGATGTGTTTCTTGCCGGCGCATGTAGTCCAGTACATCAGGTTTGATCCAAGGGAGCCCAATGTCACTCTCACTCTGCCAAACATTGAGATAATCCTCCTCTGTCAAACCCAACCTGTCAGCAATCAAACGGGCATTGTCATAAATCTGATCAATGTAAGGATCTCCGAAATCCAAGGCCAGAATAGGCACACTGTGGGCTGAAAAGAAAATCTTGAAGGTCTCTTCTCCAACCTCTTCTCTAAGAATCTTTCTCAGTTCCTCTGCCCAATAACCAAGAATAGCTTCTTCCTGATACCATTCCTTAATGATATTAAAGCGGATGGAGTCACTCTGGATAAACTTCTCATAACCCATGACAGAATAGTAAGAAAAATGAGGCTCTAGGATTAAACAGATACATTCCTCAATACCATCCTCTTCCATCTGCTCGATCACGTCTGGGATAAAAGGACGTGAGAATTTATTGGCAAAATAAACCGCATACTCACCAGACAAACCCTGACGGACCTTTTCCACCTCTTCTAGACTAATACGCTGCAGAGGCGTTCCACCGATGAGGACATAGTTATCATAGAGGGTCTGAATCTCATGGTCTTGCGGCCTGACACCGCGGCGAATATTGGTGAAAAATTCAGCCACTCCCTCAAAGCTAATCTCCTCTGGCGAGCCAAAAGTCATCATTAGAATTGCTTTCTTCATCATCTTTCCTCTTCTGTCACTCCGAGAAAGCCAAGAAGACTTTCCAATGACTTGTTTGTAATCACTTTCATTTTAACATCTTAAAAAAGACTTGAATAGACCAAAAAATCTATTCCTTGAAAAGAATAGGGAAATTTAATAATTCAGATATTTTAATGTTGGAGACATACTTTAATAGTTTGTTGAATTCTCCAGTTATAAATCAATATTGAGCAGGCACCCCAGCTCCTGATAGAGAATCTCTGTAGGCTGATATTCTTTGCTTTGCTGGGCAAGGGTTTTCAACTGAGACCAGTCCGCGCGATTCGTCAATTCTTTAAAAAGCCGCAGCACTTCTGCATCATTCTTTCTGCGAGAAACCAACCCCACCTGAGCCAGCTCAGCACGAACGGCATTGTCAAACTGGTCATAATCCTGCGGCAAAATGAGACTGGGAATCTCGTACTCAATACAGGCCATCATGATACCCGTCCCTGCGTGGTGAATGGCAAAATCTATCTTGTCCAAAATATCTGTATAGGGCAGATAATCAAAGAGCAGCAGGTTTTCAGCAAGTCTCTTCGGAGCATTTCCCAAGCCACTAGCTTCACCTAAGGTGACATAAAAGAGATAATCTGGGTAGAGTTGGCTTAGCTTTTTCGCCCGCTCCACCATACGCTCCTTCTCCCATTTCAAATGCGTACCGCAAGTCACTAAAACCCGCTTCTTTTCGGTCTCAAAATAAGACTCATGAGCTGCAGGCAGGCGATCAAAGGACAGGCATTTGTAACCAACCCAGCGAAGCTGCTTAGGAAAATCATCTCGAAACTCCAGCTCTTTCATGCCCAAAGCCAAGATAGAGTATGGCGAATAAATAGCTTCTGTACCATCTTCCCGATAGAGTTTAAAATCTTGATAGTCTCCCAAACTCTTCCGGACTAAAGCAAAGGCCATTTTCTTTCCACAACGAATAGCTTGCCTGCCTAAGGCATCTCTGAATTTGTACAAGACACCCTGATGAGGTTTCCATCCTCCCAAATAGGTCGGAGTTGTCGTCCGGCACTCAATAGCAACCGGACTCGGAATCGTTGTTATCCAGGGAATGCCAAAGCGATCAGAAATCAGGCTCGCTGGCGAAGCAACAAAGTCCGCTATGACCAAATCCGGTTTGCCGCCCTCTTTCCAAATTCGATTTAATTCGTCTATAACTTCTGGAATTAGTCTAGAATTGGCCCGAAACTGCTGATAGGTAATCAGGGGATTGCTTTGTTGCGGGGTGTTGGCGATGTCCTCCATCACTGTCGGTCTTTCTGGAAAGAGAGCCAGACAGTCAAAACCGATTTCCTCTACTAACTCTTTCTTTTGGCAGCCAGTGATAACCCGAATCTGAAAACGTGGATCCGCTAGCAGAGGCTTGACTAAGGTCAAAGTAGGCAGCAAATGCCCACTAAATGGCACACTAATCACATCAATCTTTATCACTTTTTCTAATCCAGTCATAAACTAATCCTTTCACATCTTCCCTGTATTCATAATCAAAATGGTTGCTATCCACCATCACATCAGCTGGATGGCCATCTAAAAATCTGCTGTAAATATCCTTCCTGCCCTTGATGACCAGCAAGTCAATATCCTTGCGATTTAGGATCCTCCGTGAAACAGGCCCCAGCGCAATCACTCTCAGTCTGTACGGCAGATTTTCCTCACCCAAGCCCTCTAGCCACTGGGTCAGCATATTGAGTCCCGAGCTTTTGCAGATAATGACAGCCTCCTCAGCATCCAGTAAAGGAGACAAGTGATGCTGTAAAGCCTCCTGAAAGCGAAGATTGCAGAGAGTATGCCAATAGTAACGGATATTGGAAATGGATGCTGTCAACAAGGTAACTTGGGTTTGTCGCTCATGCTCAAATACCTGGTTAAACGGAAAATTGCTAGCCACCACTGAGAAATCCGGTGGACAAATCTGCTCAAGAAACTCAAGCTGTCCTGCAGTTAGACTAGCGCTCTCCAAATGACTGCTGCCACTTAGAAAAAGCAAGACTTTGCTGGATTTCAACATGGTTTGGTCTGGCGACAGTGCCTCCAACTTATCCAAGTACTGCTTCATCTTACTCATAGCGGATTTTCCCATCCGTCACTCGAATCTTCCTTCCCCGCCAGTTAATCAAGGGCGGACTAAGTAAGACATAGAGGAAAAGCCAAGGCAAGACTAGATCATTCAGCACCTCGTAGAACACTTCATCAGGATACGGCCGAGCAGTTAGGATAAGACGACGATAAGCCAGCATCCAAACCGCCTTGACCAAGAGTAAAAGCAAAGCCAGCAGCACAAAAGGCCAGCCAAGAAAGAAAGCAATGAGCAAGGCAGGAAGGGGCAGAAAACTAGGCAGAGTAATTAAAATAATAACCTTCCAGTCCAAGTGCTCCTTCAGATAGATAGAGCTAAAAAGCAGCCAACGCTTCATCTGCAGCAAATATTGCTTGGCATCCTTGATGGTAGTCCGGACATTGCAGGTCACCCGCGTCTGGATAATCTCCACTCCCTTGCTGCGCAGAAAATCAGCTACAGCCAAATCATCACATAGATAGTCTTTAATGGCACTGAAGAGCTTCTGCTCCCTAGCCAGTTCAAGTGGCAGAATGTAAAACATTCCATTAATCGAGTAGTTAGCTTTGACTTCTGCCATGGTAAAGTAGGTAATGAAAGAATTTCCATTGACAAAAGCTGCCACTAGCTTAGACCAGAAATTACTTCGCTCCTGATTATAGGGAATGCCGGTCAAAATAATATTCTCACCCAAATAATCTGTCAATTCTCCCATTTTTGAAAAATCAATGACACTGTCGTCGTCGAGAACAATCAGATATGGCCGGGTCAGCTCATCTATAATCTGCTCAATCTTATAACTCTTAGGATTAATCCCCTGTGGGACATCCTCCATGAGAAAAACGCGAATGCGCTGAGCATAAGAAGGATTTTGACAAATCTTGTCAGCCACTCGCTGCGCCTCTGGGTCAGACTGATCAATTAGCCAGTAAAACTCAACTGCTTCAGTCTGTTGGAGATTGGCTAGCAAGTCATTTTCCAAACGAGGGTCACCAGATAGGATGGGCTGGACCACCGTATAAAGCTCCTCTTGAAAGTCTGATGAAGAGCTCTGCCCTTTTTTCAAATAAGTCAAAGACAAGAGCCAACGCAAGACAAAGAGAAGCAGGTAAGCAGCAGTCAGCAGGAAAAAAATAAGTTTCATGATTAAAGCCCCTTTCGTAGATAAGCGCCAATCAAACGGATAATCCATCTTTGTGGAAGTAACTTCATGAGCCAAGCCAGTAGTCGATATCTCTTGCCCACTATAGCATAGGAACGGCCTTGCTGGAGCAGTCCGGTGATGCGTCGTGCTGCTATCTCCGGGCTCATTTGCAACTGACTTCCACCTAAAGCATTCTGTAACTCTGGAGGAAAGATGGCAGTCCGAACCGGTCCCAGTATATAAAGACAAACTCTCATTTCAGAGCCTTTGAGGCGCAGCTCTTCTTGCAAGGCTAGACAGTAAGTCTGCAAAGCGGCCTTACTGGCGCTGTAAGCTGCCAGATAAGGATGGGGACAAAGTGCCGCTAGTGATGAAAGCTGGACAAGCCTTACCTTGCAATTACGCTCCGCAACTTGCTTGATCAGACGAATCGGTGCTTGGTAATTGACCTGCCAGAGGGCAGCTTCATCAGCTTCTGAAAGAGATAGCGCTGGACCAAAATTCGCCACACCGCAGCAATTAATCAGTAGATCTGCCTCTAGCTGCTGAGCAAAATCGTCCACAGCAGCCGCATCCAGCAAATCCAAAACTCTGCAGGAAAGCTTAGCTCTAACTCCAGACAAGTCCTCTTGCAACTGAGTGAGCTTAGCTTCATCTCTGCCAACCAAGACCAGCTGGTCTGTCCTTTGAGCCAGTTCTCTAGCCAACTGACGACCTATACCTCCCGAAGCCCCCAAAATCACAGCTTTGCTGATTGTTTTTTCCATTTGCATAGATATAGTTTACCAGATTTTGACAAGATATAAAACTAATTGCTAGATTTTGCCTTTGTCTACAAGAGATGAAAAACATTTCTCACTCTCTCCTGAATATGCTAAAATAGACTTAAATGAAATGAAAAAGGAGCATTTATGAAATATCCTAAACTTTTAGATCGTTTCCTGACGTATGTCAAGGTCAACACGCGCTCAGACGAGACATCTACTACTACACCCAGCACCCTGAGTCAGGTGGACTTTGCCAAAAATGTCCTCATCCCTGAGATGAAGCGGGTTGGCTTGGAAAATGTCTACTACCTGCCCAACGGATTTGCAATTGGGACTCTGCCAGCCAACGACCCTAGCTTTACCCGCAAGATTGGCTTTATTTCCCACATGGATACGGCGGATTTCAACGCGGAAAACATCCAGCCGCAGGTCATCGAGAATTATGATGGCGGTGTGATTCCGCTTGGCCAGTCTGGCTTTAACTTAGATCCTGCGGACTTCGCCAGTCTCCATAAATACAAGGGCCAAACCTTAATTACGACTGATGGAACCACTCTTTTGGGAGCAGACGATAAGTCAGGTATTGCTGAAATCATGACGGCTATCGAATACCTGTCTGCCCATCCAGAAATCAAGCACGGAGAAATCCGAGTTGGCTTCGGTCCAGATGAAGAAATCGGTATCGGTGCTGATAAGTTTGACGCAGAAGACTTTGATGTAGACTTTGCCTACACAGTAGATGGCGGCCCTCTAGGAGAACTCCAGTACGAAACCTTTAGCGCCGCTGGAGCAGAACTGACCTTCCAAGGCCGCAATGTCCATCCGGGAACTGCTAAAGATCAGATGGTCAATGCTCTGCAATTGGCTATTGACTTTCACAACCAACTGCCAGAAGCCGACCGACCAGAGAAGACTGAGGGCTACCAAGGCTTCTACCACCTGATGAACCTGACCGGGACTGTCGAAGAAGCTCAAGCAAGCTACATTGTCCGTGACTTTGAGACAGAGGCTTTTGAAAATCGCAAAGCTGCTATGCAGGCTATTGCTGACAAGATGAACCAAGAGCTAGGCAGCGAGCGCGTTATCCTGACTCTCAAGGACCAGTATTACAACATGAAGCAGGTCATTGAAAAGGACATGACACCTATCCATATCGCCAAAGCAGTCATGGAAAGTCTGGACATCCAGCCTATTATCGAGCCTATCCGTGGCGGAACTGATGGCTCTAAAATTTCCTTTATGGGCATCCCGACTCCCAACCTCTTTGCCGGCGGCGAAAACATGCACGGCCGCTTCGAATATGTCAGCCTAGAAACCATGGAACGCGCTGTTGATACCATCATCGGCATTGTTTCCTATCAAGAGTAAAAAAAGAAACCACAGAAGTTCACGAGGAATTTCTGTGGTTTTTTGTGATTTGTAGAGAATAATATATTCGGATAATTTAAACACTTTACTCCTAAACATTGACTTTCTTCAAATGTATAATTGAATAATCTCATTTTAATATTCCTCTCCAAGCAACGGTCAAATCATTCCAATAATAAGCATACCTTGCCAATCCTTATTATTTTCTCTGTTTATTTTAACACAATATCAATCAAATAAGTATAGGCTTGTGAAAATCAAAAACGAATGATGGTATTAGACTTGGCTTGGTCTTCATCATTCGTTTTATTCTTGTTTTACATCAAAATGTAAGCTTAGCTAATCTGAACAGTTTTCAGCTGGCCGTCAGCTCCTGTAAAGCTGATGCTTCTGGTTGCTGGATTATAGCTGAAAGCCTCTGGGCTGACACCGTAGAGCTGAGAAAGCTCCTCCAATTTCTGGTTGAATGCTTCCTCTGTCATGCCAAAACTCGCTGCTAAGCTTGATTGCACAGCTGGATTTGCAGTTGTCGAAGCTTCTGCCGGCTTATCAGATTGGTTTTGAGCTGCTTCTCTAGTGGCAGATTCGGAAGGTAGATTGCCAGTTTGCGCAGTTTCTGGAGCACTGCTGCTTGCTGGCTGACCAGAAGTAGGCTGTTCAGCCTGTGCTTTCAGGAAGCCTTTTTGCACCGCATGGGCATCTGCTGCTTGACGTTCAGCTTCTGACAAGTCCTTCTTGTAGATATAATGCTCGTGATCCAGATGGGCTACCCGATAGCCTTGCTCATCCGCTCCGACCATATCCTGAAGATTAAAATGATAGCCATCATCGTCCCTATGCTGAGAATCAGAGTCGCTTGCCCCCTCAGGATGGACGAGTGACTGCTGGAAGGCCAAGATTTCCTTGAGCAGCTCTTTCTTGTCAGTAGCTCTCTGTCCAAGCTTATCAAAAAGCTGGTCTAGCTGCTGGTATTGCTGCTCACTTCCTTGATTCTTTTCCAAATACTGATGAATAGACATGAGCAGATTATAAAGCTGTTGATAAACTTCTTGATTTTCCGCATTAGTTGGCTCTTCCTTTTGTCCGGCAATGGTCCGGCTCATCTGATCCAAAAGCTTCTGACTGGCTGCCAGCAGAGCTTGCTTATCTGAGCTGCTGCTCTTTAACTCCTTACCTAATTCCAAGATTCTAGCTGCATAGTCTGCCCGGCTGTTTTGGTCCTTTACTTCTCCAAGCAGTTCCTGAGCTTTTCCAAGGAAGACAAGGGCTTGAGCACTCTTCTCACTCTCATTCGAGGTGCCAAAATCATCATAAATACCCTTCAAAAAGTCATAAATCATGGCCTTATAGGTTGGCTGATCGGGCTCTCCCTGATCCAACTCTGTCTTTTCAGAGGACGGAGAAGGCTGACCGCTAGCAAGGGCCGATGCAATCTCTTTCTTAGTCTGATAGAGGGCGGGGAAAAGCTGCTGGAGATTGGTCGCTTCTATAAAAGCTTGAGACTTATAGAGAGTCAAGGTCAGCCCAGCTGCTTTTCTGCGCAGCTCAGGGCTCAAGCGCCCATCCTCTAATGCTTGGTAGAAATAGCGAATATAATCAACCGCTGTGACGCCTGTCCGATCATGATAATCTTCTAAAGCTGATAGTAATTGTCCTAGCTCTGCCATTTCAGCTTGATTCTGGCCGGCATAAGCATTTTGCAGACGCTGCAGCAAGTCAGCTTTCTTCAGCCCATAGCTATCTGTGTCAAGTCGGTTCATTCTCTCCAAAAGCCCTTGATAGGTCTTGTCTAGCTCGGTCTCTTGGATTGGCTTGACCGTCTGATCCACATGGATAAACTGCTTATCAAAGTTATCCAGACTGCTCAGATAGCCAGCTGTTGAGTTGCTAGGCAGCTTCTTCATGGTTTCCACAAACTGCCCCAAAGCCAGCTCAATCCGCCGCTGCATAAGAGGATCATCGGCATAGAGACGCTGACTGTCCGCTTTTAGGCTTTCTACTTTTTGCAAAACAGCAGCCTCATCATAATCGCCCTGCTCATACTTAGATTGAATCTGAGGCAGACGATTTTTCAAGGCTTCTGCTGCGCCCTTGGACTGGATCTTGATATAGTGGTTATGGTCGCCATGAGGAATCACAAATTGACCATCCTCTACCTGCAGACTGTAAGGCGAAAGACCTGAGCGCAAGGCTGTTGTGTAGAGCTCATTCATGAAGTCCAGCTCTGCATTGCCCGTTACTAAAGGAATGCGAACATGCTCCTTGCGGACAGCATAGGGGTGGATATGAGTCGGATCATAGGCTTGGTCAGGGTTATTAAAGACAAAGAAGCCATTTGAGATGCGAACCGCTTCCTTGGGAACGCCATAGGTTTGGCAGATATAAGCAATCTTTTCCTCATCGCTGGCATCGCGTGAATAGCGTTCAGCGTCATTGACTGCTGCTGACGGTTTTACTGGTTGCTGCTTGGCCAAGACCTTCTCAGCTGCTTGAATCTGTTCAGCAGTCAAGTCTTTCTTGTAAAAATAATGAGCATGGTCTCCATGCGATACCATATAGCCTTGGTCGTCCTTGCCAATAACAGCCTCCGCATGAAAACCATGGTCGTGCTCAGGCTTTGACGGTAGCTGAGGCTTCAAAGCTTGCAGTGGATTGCCTAGCGGCTCGTAAGTATAGCCAATAGGAATCAAGCGGGCAATCTTCGCTTCCAAGTCTGACAGCTTGTCATAAGGAATGAAATGATGGTGGTCTCCGTGGGGTATAACGACCCCTTTGTCTGTCCGACGGCTGATTTTCAGCGGGTCAAACACCACGCCGTCCCCTTCATGATAACGCTGAGACTGAGGCAGGGCATAGAGTTGCTGCAGCAGACTTGGCAAGGATGGCTGAGATGATTGAGACGGCTGAAGCGGATTAGACGGATTCGGCTGAGTAACCACTAAGCCCGGACTTGACTGCTCAATCTTTGAATGATTTGGTAGCTGTGGAGACGGATTTGAGACTGATCCACCCTGATTGCCAGCACTATTTTGATTCCATGTGTTAGAAGATACTATCGGCCTACCGTAGTTAGGCGGATTCACCCGTCCGCCGGCCTGCCTGCTATTCCAGTAGCTCTGAGCCGCAGCCAATTCTGCTGGTGACAGGTCGCTCTTAGGAATGTAGTGAAAATGCCCGCCATGTGGCACGATAAAAGCATCGCCAGTATCTTCGATGATATCAGACGGACTAAACGTATAACCATCATCCGTCCTATATCCCCCTTGGCCTTGGTAAGAAACTCCTGCAAGGTCTGCTGCCGTCTTTCCCGCAGCGAGGGACTTGCTGGGCTGGCTGAAATCGCGAGTCTTGCTTGATTTTGTTGCGGAAGATTTGCCACTATCGCCTTCTTCCTTGGTCTTATGCAGCTTCTTCTGCCGAGCAATCTCATCTACCGAGCGGACATTGCTGGTATGTTTTGCATCCTTGAGGTAGAGATAATACTTCCCCTCCACCTTAATGATATAACCATCCTTGACCTCATTAACAATATCTGCTTGCTGCAGCGTGTAGTTAGGATCTCGGATAATCAACTCTTCGCTGATAATGGCATCAAAAGGCACCTTTCCATCAAAGTAATGATAATGGTCTCCATGGGAAGTGACATAGCCCTGATCTGTGATTTTCACGACGATTTGCTCTGCTTCAATACCTTCCTCATCATTGATTTGGTCAGATGTCAAATTTTTATCCGTCTTGTCACCCGAAGTCTTGTCCTCAATATAGGCTACTTTGTTATCTTTGGTCTGAGTTCGAGGTTGAGCTTGCCATTGGATAAGCCCATAAGTTCCGACGCCGAGAGCTAATACAGCTGCTGAAACAAGGAAATATTTCTTTTTCATGGTTGTCTTTTATCCTTTCAAATCTTTAGCTAAAACAGCTAGATTCTTTTCTAAATTTTCCAAATAAGATAGTTGGTTGGCTGGGTCTGCTTCCAGAGGATTCAGCTCCTTGATTTGTACACCGGTCGCCTTGACCAAGGTTTGAGGCACTTTGGAAGAAGCATTGCTTTCCACAAAAATGGTCTTCACCTTGTGCTCCTTGACAAAGTCTTCTATCTCTGTCAGCTGGCGCGGACTAGGCTCCTGCTCTGGTGAAATACCAGCAATGCCCAACTGGGTCAGCCCGAAGCGCTTGGCTAGATAAGAAAAGGCTGTATGCTGGGTGACAAAAGTCTTGTTGGGCACTTTATCAAAAATATCCTGATAGCGTTCTGTCAGCTCCTTGGCCTCTTCTTGAAATTTTCGGGCATTGGCCTGATAAGTATCCCGATGGTCACTATCCAGCTCCGACAGCCTGTCAGCGATAATCTGGGCCTCCTCCGCAGCCTTCTGAGGATCCAACCAGGTATGAGGGTCATAGAGCGTCTTCTCATCCACTCCCTCTCCTGCTTGGACATCTTCCAAGCCAGCGACTCGATCCAGCTCCATTCCCTGGGAAGCCTCAAGGACTTGAACCTTGGAATTCTTGAGACTAGGATTCAGCTCGCCAGCCCAAGACTCCAAGGTCCGTGAATGATAAACAAAGACATCTGCATCATAGATGGCTGCCACATCATTGGCTGAAGGCTCAAAATCATGAATGCCGCTGCTAGACTGAATCATGCGCACATCATTCAGATCGCCCGATATAGCCTTGACCATAGAGTAGATAGGATAAAAGCTGGTTACAATCCTCAATCCTTGCGAGGGACTGGATTCCTTTTGAGACTGACAAGCCCAGAGACACAAGGCCAGGGCCAGCAGGCTAAGGCAAGCTGAGAATTTTAAAGCGCGTTTCATAATATCTCCTTAACTTATTATTAACCGGTTTATTAACTGGTTAATATCATACACTTTGTCAACTTCTTTGTCAAGTTTTTTAAGAAAATAAAGAAAAAAGGAAGTAGGATTCATTCCCACTTCCACTTTGCTTTTAATTTAATATATTTTAAAGGTTATTTATTATGACTATTCAAGGACAGAATAAGCTTGGACAGATGCTTCTCTCAAGCTTAACTGTATGAGATTACTTTTCCGATTTGGATACCGTCAAACGACAATCTGGAACACAAAAATCTTGCTCTATATCGCCTCTGTAGTGAAACTACGGCTTTCCAGCACCTTCAGCATGGCATCAGCTGTGTCCAAGGCTGTGAAGAGTGGTACTCCATGCTCAATAGCTGAGCTGCGGATAATTTGGCCATGCTTATCTGCTGTCCGCTTGGTTCCGACTGTGTTGATAATAGCCTGAACCTTACCCTTGCGGATATAGGCTGGAATGTCTTTGTCATCATCACTGCCGATTTTTTCCACCAGACGGACGTGTAGACCATGATTTTCAAAATAAGAGGCTGTTCCCTCGGTTGCCCAGATACCATAGCCAATATTGGCAAAACGTTGAGCCAGCTGCAAGGCTTCTTTCTTGCTATCGCCTGCAATAGTAAAGACGATATTTCCAAAGTTTGGCAGATGGAGATAGGAAGCCTCAAAAGCCTTGTAGAGAGCTTTCTCGAGTGTGCGGTCGCTGCCCATGACTTCGCCGGTAGACTTCATTTCAGGTCCCAAAAGACTGTCAACCTTCGCCAGCTTGGTAAAGGAGAAGACTGGCGCCTTGATATGAACCATGGAACTTTCTGGATGAAGACCGTCTTCATAGCCCAGCTCCGCCAAGCTTTCCCCAAGAATCAAACGAGTCGCTACTTGCGCCATCGGAATATCAGTCACCTTGGACAAGAAAGGAACAGTCCGGCTGGCCCGTGGATTGACCTCAATGACATAGACCTGCTCATCTTTGATGACGAACTGAATATTCATCATACCGATACAGTTGAGTCCCAGAGCCAAACGCTTGGTATAGTCTGCAATGGTATCCTTAACTTTCTGCGATAGGGTTTGTGGCGGATAGGCCGCCATGGAATCTCCTGAGTGAACTCCTGCCCGCTCGATATGCTCCATAATCCCAGAAATCAAGACATGACGACCATCAGAAATGGCATCCACTTCGCACTCATCCCCGACAATGTAAGAATCGACCAAAACCGGATGGTCTGGACTTGCCTTAACCGCTGTCCGCATATAAGAGCGTAGATCCGCTTCGTTTTCTACGATTTCCATGGCACGGCCACCCAAGACATAGGAAGGCCGAACCAGAACAGGGAAGCCAATCTTACGAGCGGCCTCTACTGCCTCCTCTTCATTAGTAGCCGTCTGACCCAGCGGTTGCGGAATATCCAGTTCTTTCAGAGCTTGCTCAAAGAGATCCCGATCCTCAGCCCGATCCAAGTCCGCTACTTGGGTACCTAAAATCTTAACACCAGCCTTGGACAGTGGCTCTGCGAGATTAATGGCTGTCTGCCCACCAAACTGAACGATAACCCCTTTAGGCTGCTCCAGCTCAATGACATTCATGACATCTTCAAAGGTCAGCGGCTCAAAGTAGAGCTTGTCAGAGACAGAAAAGTCAGTCGATACAGTCTCCGGATTGCTGTTCATGATAATTGCTTCATAACCAGCTGCCTGAATGGCCTTTACAGAATGAACAGTCGCATAGTCAAACTCCACTCCCTGCCCAATTCGGATAGGACCAGAACCCAGCACCAGAACAGATTCCTTGCTGGATTTGACAGATTCATTTTCAAAGCCATAGGTAGAGTAGAAATAAGGCGTCGCGGACTCGAACTCAGCAGCACAGGTATCGACCATCTTGTAAACCGGCACAATCTTCTGCTCCTGCCGGATGCGACGCACCTGCTCAGCTGTCATACCCCACAAGGCAGCAATCTTAGTATCCGCAAAGCCATTTTGCTTGGCTTTCTTAAGCACATAGCTATCTCCGATATGACTGGCCAGTTCCTGCTCGATTTCGTAAATATGGAGCAGCTTATCCAGGAAAAAGACATCAATCTTGGTCAGTTCAGCAATTTCATCAGGACTGTAACCACGGCGAATAGCCTCTGAGATATAGAAAATCCGGTCGTCTTGCGCCTTGACAATCTTCCTCATCAGCTCGTCATCGCTTACTTGCCTGAGAGCAGGCAGCTCGTTGTGGTCCACACCAACTTCCAAAGAACGGCAGGCCTTGAGCAGACTCTCCTCAATATTGCGGCCGATAGCCATGACTTCGCCTGTCGCCTTCATCTGGGTTCCCAGACGGCGCTCACCCTGCTCAAATTTATCAAATGGAAAGCGTGGAATTTTAGCTACCACATAGTCCAGAGCTGGCTCAAACATAGCATAGGTAGAACCTGTCACCGGATTGATGATTTCATCCAATGTAAGTCCGACTGCAATCTTCGCCGCCAGCTTGGCAATCGGATAACCAGTCGCCTTAGAGGCTAAGGCTGACGAGCGGGAAACCCGTGGATTGACTTCAATGACATAGTACTTAAAGCTATGCGGATCCAGAGCCAGCTGCACATTACAGCCGCCCTCAATCTTCAGCGCTCGGATAATCTTGAGACTGGCGTCCCGCAGCATCTGGTATTCATAGTCTGAGATGGTCTGACTAGGTGCAAAAACGATAGAATCACCTGTGTGGATGCCGACTGGATCAAAGTTTTCCATATTACATACGACCAGCGCATTGTCGGCACCATCTCGCATAACTTCGTATTCGATTTCCTTAAAGCCCGCTATAGAACGCTCGATCAGACACTGGGTAACCGGAGAGAGTTTGAGGCCGTTTTCTGCGATTTCCTGCAGCTCTTCCTCATTGCTACAGATACCGCCGCCAGTTCCTCCCAGTGTAAACGCAGGACGGACAATGACTGGATAGCCGATGCCAGCCGCGAATTCAAGCGCTTCATCCACAGTATTGACAATTTCTGACTCAGGGATGGGCTGGCCAAGTTCTTCCATCAGCTGCTTGAAGAGATCCCGGTCTTCCGCTTGGTCAATGGCCGATAACTTGGTCCCTAAGAGTTCCACTCCCAGCTCTTCTAAAAGCCCTGACTTGGATAATTCCATGGCCATATTGAGTCCAGTCTGGCCGCCCAGAGTAGGCAAAAGAGCATCTGGCCGCTCCTTACGCAAAATCCGCGCAACAAACTCCAGCGTGATAGGCTCGATATAAACCCGATCCGCAATTTCCTTGTCCGTCATGATGGTCGCTGGGTTAGAATTAACCAAGACAACACTGTAGCCCTCTTCTTTCAAGGACAGGCAAGCCTGGGTTCCTGCATAGTCAAACTCCGCAGCCTGACCGATAACGATAGGACCAGAACCGATGACCATAATTTTCTGAATATCTTTACGTTTTGGCATAGTGCACCTCTCAATCTTGCTTCCTAGTAAGCCTGATGGGCATCCATCATTTCCATAAACTCATCAAAGAGATAGTCTGCATCATGCGGTCCCGGCGCAGCATCTGGGTGGAACTGCACAGAAAAGGCAGGATAATCCCGATGGCGCACACCTTCGACAGACTTATCATTGATTTCTTCATGGGTCACAATCAGGCATTCCGGCAAATCCTCACGACTGACTGCATAGCCATGATTTTGACTGGTAAAGTCAACTCGGCCTGTCGCAATCTCACGTACCGCATGGTTGAAGCCACGGTGGCCGAACTTCATCTTATGCGTCTTGGCACCGTTAGCCATGGAGAAGAGCTGATGCCCCATACAGATTCCGAAAATTGGAATTTTGCCCTGAACACCACGAATCATGTCCAGAGCCTCCGGCACATCTTCCGGATTTCCCGGTCCATTGGACAGCATGACGCCGTCAGGATTGAGCTGGAGAATTTGCTCAGCACTGGTATCATAAGGTACTACTGTCACACTGCAGTTACGCTTGGCTAACTCCCGCAGGATAGAATGTTTCAGACCAAAGTCAACCAATACCACACTGCGACCCGTTCCCGGAGCTGGATAGGACTGCTTGGTAGACACCTGCTTGATGTTATCAGTTGGCAGAACTGTCGCCTGCAGCTGGTCTTGCAAATGCTCAATACTATCATCCGCATTGGCAATGGTTGCCCGCATGGTTCCATGCTGGCGGATAATCTTGGTTAGTGCCCTTGTATCAATTCCCGAAATGCCTGGTATCTTCTTGATTTTGAGGAACTCATCCAAAGACAATTGCTGGCGCCAATTGCTTGCACGACGTGCATACTCATAGACCACCACTCCCTTGCAGGTCGGCAGAATGGATTCATAGTCGTCCCGATTAACACCATAATTTCCAACCAAGGGATAGGTAAAGGTCAGAATCTGGCCGTTATAAGACTGGTCCGTAATCGATTCCTGATAACCTGTCATGCCTGTGTTAAAGACGATTTCGCCTGTCACAAAAAGATCCGCTCCAAAAGCTTCCCCTTCGAAAATCATGCCATTTTCTAATATTAAAAGTCTCTTTGCCATTGTTCCCTCCTGTCCAAGATGCAGACGCCCCCACGACCATCCACATAAGATATATAATAATAGGGAGTGGGATTGCTTCACACAGCTTCACCCACTCCCGGCCTACTGTCCGAGATTATTGACGGCCTTTCAGAACTGCTTCGATAATAGCCATTCTAACAAAGACGCCGTTGGTCATTTGTTCAACGATACGCGATTTTGGTGCTTCGACCAAATGATCCGCAATTTCTACATCACGGTTAACTGGAGCCGGATGCATCAGAATCGCCGTATCTTTCATACGGTCATAACGCTCTTGAGTCAGACCATGCAGTCTGTGGTAATTTTCTTTAGAAAAGATGGACTCGTAGTCATGGCGCTCATGCTGCACGCGCAGGAACATCATGACATCCACTTCTTCAATCACCTCATCAATAGTGACAAACTTACCATAGTCTGCAAACTCTTGGCTACGCCATTCTTCCGGACCTGCAAAGTAGAGCTCTGCACCCAAGCGCTTGAGAATCTGCATATTTGACTTAGCCACGCGCGAATGGTCCAAGTCACCAGCAATCGCAACCTTGAGGCCTTCAAAGCGACCAAACTCTTGATAAATGGTCATCAGATCCAGCAAGCTTTGGCTAGGATGCTGACCAGAACCGTCTCCTCCGTTAACAATAGAAGTCGTAATGGTTGGGCTTTCCACTAGCTCTTTGTAATAATCCACTTCCGGGTGGCGAATGACACAAACATCAACGCCAAGGGCAGACATGGTCAGGATAGTGTCATACAAGGTTTCTCCTTTATTGACCGAGCTGGTCTTGACATCAAAGTCCAGAAGATCGCAGCCTAACTTCAACTCCGCTACCTCAAATGCCTTGTGGGTCCGCGTAGAAGGCTCAAAGAAGAGGTTAGACACGATATGCTGCTCATCATAATGGACTTTAGCGCCATTTTTAAATTCGATTCCGCGTTTAATCAAGGCCATAACTTCTTCATTTGACAGAGTTTCCATAGAAACAAGGTTCTTAAGAGCGATTTGATTGGATGACATGATGTAATTCTCCTTTATGAAAGAATGAGGGCTTCCAGAGCGCTGCAAGTAAAGTCGCTCTGAGAGCAAGCTATTTTGAACGAAAGTTAATGATTTAGCACCTAGCTCAATCCTTGGGCTCAGGCAGGACAAGATAGAGTACAATTCCCAGAATAGTTGACAAGGCAACTCCTGAGATTTGCAGACCCGAGAGCTGCAAGGTCAGACCACCGATACCAGATACCAAGATGACACTGGCAATCAAGAGATTCTTTTTATTGTCAAAGTTGGTCTGTGCTTCAATCAGAATCTTGAGACCGCTCGAAGCAATTACCCCAAAGAGGGCGATGGAAATACCACCCAGCACAGGACTTGGAATGGATTGGAGCAATGCAGATACCTTGCCAACAAAACTCATGACAATAGCCAGCACTGCTGCGCCAGCAATGACATAGACACTGTAGATTTTATTGAGCGCCATAACTCCGATATTCTCTCCGTAGCTAGTCACCGGCGGTGCTCCGAAAAGCCCTGCAATAATCTGAGCCAGACCATCTCCGGTCAAGGTCTTGTCTAGACCTGGATCCTTGAAGAAGTCCTTACCTGTCAAGCTATTTAGTACCATGACATGCCCGAAGTGTTCTGTCATGGTTACAAAGGCGATAGGCGCCATGGTTAAAATCGCGCTAGGATAAAATTTCACATCGTAGTCCAAGAAAGGCAGACTCATAGGCGGAAGGTGGAACCAAGAAGCTTGCCCTACCTTGGCAAAAGACACAATTTCCTGCCCAGTCACGGCCCCTAGAATCAAGCTAAAGATGTAGCCGACTATCAGGCCTAGTAAGACTGGGATGATTCCCACAATCTTCTTACCATAGATATTAAAGAGGATGACTGCCAAGAGAGTGACCATTCCGATAATGAAGTAGGTCAAATCATAAACCTTTTCGCCATTAGCTACAGTCTTATTCATCACATCGCTAACAGCTGTCCCAGCCAAGCTCAGACCGATGACCATGATGATAGGCCCTACCACTACTGGCGGCAGCACCTTGTCAATCCAAGCATTACCAGCAAACTTGACAATCAGTGCTACGATGAAATAAACCAAACCACCGGTAATGGCTCCCTGAGCAACCGCTCCGATACCATCTGTCTTCATCAGCATCTGCATAGCTGCGATATAAGCAAAGCTGGATCCCATGTAAGCCGGAATCTTGTACTTGGTAACAGTCAGATGGGCCAGTGTCCCCAGACCGCTGGAAAAGAGGGCCACCGCTGGGTCAATCCCCACCAGAATCGGTACCAAGACTGTCGCCCCAAACATGGCGAACAAGTGCTGAAAGGATAGTCCTAAAAGCAAACCTGGCTTTGGCATATCATGCACATCATACTTAACATCTTGACTCATTTAGCTTATTACTCCCCCATAATCAACACGCGATCTTGACCGTCAGTTTCGGTCATCTCAACGATAATCTCCTCAGTTTGGCTAGTCGGAATGTTCTTGCCGACATAGTCTGCCCGAATGGGCAGTTCGCGGTGACCACGGTCTACCAAGACAGCCAGACCAACCCGAGAAGGCCGTCCATGACTGACCAGATTGTCAATAGCCGCTCGAATGGTCCGTCCAGTGTAGAGGACATCGTCGATTAGGATTACTTGACGGTCGGTAATATCTACTGGAATCACTGTCGTATCTTCCTCAACCTTGATATCATCTCGGAAAGGCTTGGTATCTACTTCTGCGACCGGAATATCAATATTCTCCAACTGAGCCAACCGCTTCTGAATGCGGTGTGCCAAGTGAACCCCGCGGGTCTTAATGCCAGCCAAGACTACTTGGTTCAAGTCCTTGTTGCGCTCGATGATTTCATAGGTAATCCGCGTAATCGCGCGATTCATGGTGATGTCATCGACAACTTCTTTTGTTTTCATTCTTTCCTCCTCAAACAACAGAAAAAGTCTCCTTATTACAAGGAGACTTCAGAAAAATCTAGTCAGGCAAGCTAAAACAAGACGCACTTGCTTACACTCCACCCATCTTTTTACTTGCTCCTTGTCTATCTCTCTGGATAGAATTAAAGGATTATTTAATTTTTTATACTATATCACAAATTCAAAACTATTTCAAGAAAAAAATTGTATTTTTTCTGTTTGACTGGATAAGGGTTAGTAATTAGCTTCTTTCTCTTCTTTTTCCTTATCTTTTGAATCCTTTTGATTTTCTTTATCTTCTGCTTGAGATGGCTCGTCTTTTAATTCAGGATTTTCAGTAGTTGGCACTTCTTCTGATGAAGGCTTAGAAGAGTTTTCTAGATTCTCAGCTTGACTGTTTAACTCTGCTTCAGGAGATCCAGCTGGATGCTCGCTATCATTAGAATCTCCTTGGCCGCTTGCTTGAGCTGAGGCTGGCTTATCGGATGATGGTTTCCCTTGGACATCTGCCTTATTAGGCTCACTTTCCTTAGGCGATTCCTTATTTTCTTCTTTTGGATCAGCTGGCTTATTATTGTCAATGCTGCCACCCTGAACATCTGGGAAATGCTGCGCCAAGGCTTTCGGAATTTTATTTTCATTCAATTCAAGCTCTGCTTTAGGGATGTGATTGTCGCTGACATTAATATAAGTCACCGTCTTATTTGGTTCCTGCAGCTCCAAGGTTGTGATTTTATTCTTGTTGACAGCCAGATTGTCTAAAGCCCTAAACTGATTAATTCCTTCCAAGTTTTTCAGCTCATTCTCACCCAAGTTTAAGTTCTTCAAGGAAGACTGAGCAGCTGGAATGTCCAAAGATGTAATCTTGTTTTGACTTGCGGACAAAGTTACTAAATTCTTAGCAGCTTCAACTCCTGCCAGCGAAGTCAGACGATTGCCATTTAGGCTTAGAGTTGTCAGATTTGGATTATCCTTCAGGAAGTTCAAGCTCTCAACATTGGAATTATCAGCTGTTAATTCTTCAAGTTTGGAAGCTTTGAGGGTATTGAGATTTAAGTTTGGATTATTGGATAAGAAAAGTCTTGTTAAATCTTCTTTTTGGCTCAGAGCAGAAACATCTTGTAGTTGATTATGCTCTAAACTTACCGCTTTTAATTTTGAAAGCTTGGTCAAAGCAGAAATATCAGAGATATTATTGTAGTCAAGGTTCAATGACTCCAGATTTTTCAACTCCGCCAGCGGTGAAATATCGGTAAGGTCATTTCCCGCTGCTGCGACTGTCTTGAGGTTTGGGTAATCCTTTAAGAAAGTTAAATCGGTGATGCCATTCTGGGAAATATCTAAACCTTCCAAGGTCGGAATCTCTTTTAAGAAATCATAGTTGGTAACGCCTGTCTTTGTCATCCATAGCTGTTTCAAATGCTTAAATTGCAGCACTGGTCTGATGTCCTTTATCGGAGTAAAGCCAATTCCCAGAACTTCAATATTCGGCATCAGTTCCAAGCCTTTTCTTTCAAGCGGATCTTTGCGCTGGCCTATATTTAGATATTTCACAGTTGCCAGCCAGGCTTTCATCTTTTCCTTATCCTTCTCATCTGATGGGAATGGGGTATCTGCCGTAGCATGTAAAATATCTTCAATGATCTCATCATCAAATCCTAGAGTTTTCAAGGTTGCCATACCAACTGCGTCATGAGCGTGTGGATTTCCATGAGGATCAAAAGGCTTGGTCGTATCAATCTCACTGACCAAGGTCGAATGGCTATGATCACCATGCGGATAGATAAATATCTTTCCTTTATCTGTATCGCTCACTTGAATCAGGCTTTCATCGATTCCTAATTGCTGAGCCAAATAGGCCTTTTTCTTGGCAACTTCTTCTTCCTTGTCTGATGGACTTGAAGTAGGTTCAGGTGCAGGAGCTGGTGCTGGTGAAGGCTGTGCTTGCCCTTGACGGCCATAGTAGGCATCTTCAGCAGCTTTTTTATGTTCTGCTGGAATCAATGACTCCCAAGGTGAAGCAATCAGCTGCTCATAGGGGATGAAATGAGTATGACCATTATGATCTGCCAGCAATCCAGAAGCTAACTTGCCAGTTACTCCGGTACCTTTAAATAAGAATCCATCACTTGTAGGATAATCAATCCCAGCAAACTGGCGTTTAGTTGTCCCTTGCTGCTGGGGAACAGACGGTCTAAGCGTTGGCTGATAAATATGTCCCGTAGGATTGCTAGAAGGTGTTGGACGATAGGTCGGTGCTTGTGCAAGATTCCCCACAGACTGTTTCAAAATATAATGGAAATGATCCCCGTGACGCACAACATAGCCGTATTGGTCTTCTGACACAATGTCTCTAGGATTAAAGACATAGCCATCATCAGCAGTGCTCATTTGATTTGCCAACTGAGGGGAGCCTGCAGGCACTTGCCCATCTTTTGGTATCAGATAGGCCCATTTACTATTCTTTAGATCAGAATAAAAAATAAAGTGCGTATGGCCATCATGCTCTAAAATCAAACCTTCACTAGTTCTAGCTTTAATTTGAGACTCGCTTTTGAAGAGAAAACCATCATCCGTCGGTTTATCAACACCAGGAACTTGTCCTTTTTTGGTCGCCTTACTTTTCTTCTTCACTTCTTGCTTGGTCTTCACCTTCTCTTGACTGCGTTCCTGTTGAGATGTCTGAGATTGACAAGCAGCCAAGCAAAGATTACAAGCTAAAATGATCCCAGCTAATCCTAACAGTTTCTGATTGTGTTTCATTCTTTCCTCCTTTTTGTTTAACCGGTTAATCATTAACTAGTTAACTATATCATACAAATCTGATATTGGCAAGAAAAAATCGAAGCAAAATAAAAAAACAGATAAAATCTGTTTTTCATCTACAAGTACCTGTCTCTAAGAAGTCTTCTTCTTTGAGAAAGAGATGGATTTTATCCGGTAAAAGATAAAACCAAAGATCAGGTAGGCTGCAAAGATAATCAGACACATCTGGATGACATAGGGCCAGCCTTTCTTAAAGACATTGAGGAAAAAGTAAGGAAATGGATTGTCCTTGGATCTTGGAATATCAATTTTCAAGAAAAAGCCATTAAAGAGAGCAAAGGCCATGTAGACCAAAGGCACACTCGTCCAAGAAATCGGATCAAACCAGCGGTACTGGCGCGACTTGTCAAAGATTACTGTATCCAGGAGAAAAGCCAAGGGGACTATATAATGGCAAAGAAAATTCTCTAGACGGTAAAAATCTGTCGCAATTGGGGCCAACAAGAGGTGATAAACGACACAAGTAATCATGATGGACATGGTCACCCCACCCTTGATTCGCAAGATTTTCGGCGTTTTCCAAGCATCGCCATGTCTCATCATCAGATAGACCAGATAGCCCGTAAAGAGCAGGACCAAGAGATTGGACAAAACTGTATAGTACATGAGCATGCCCACGCCATACTTAGTGATTTCCAGATACACACCCAAAAAGGCTAGGATAAAAAGAATAATTCGATAAATTAAGATAAAACGACGATTCATAGAGACCTCAAATTTTCTTAACAAACTCTGACTTGAGCTTCATCGCACCGAAGCCGTCAATCTTACAGTCAATATTATGATCGCCTTCCACAATGCGGATATTTTTCACGCGCGTTCCCTGCTTGAGATCCTTGGGTGCTCCTTTGACTTTCAAATCCTTAATCAAGGTAACTGTATCGCCATCAGCCAGCTTATTGCCATTAGCATCAATCGCTACTGGGCCTTCTTCTGCTTCTTGAACCTCAGCAGGATTCCACTCATAGGCGCATTCTGGACAAACCAAGAGCGTTCCATCTTCGTAGACATACTCTGAATTACATTTGGGGCAGTTTGGTAAGTTGTTCATTTTTTCTCCATTTCTAGTCAAGGCTACTAAATTCCCATACCAGCCTTCTATATATGATTAAGCTCTTCCTTCATTTTTCAAATCCAGCAGAACCCTAATCGATGTGAAGGTCAACTAAATCCTAAAAATCTAGTTTTCTCCTATTTCCACACCTTTCTAGTATAAGCTATTTTAAGCATTTTGACAAATCTCTTTGAGGATTTTTACAGGTCTTGACCTTTATACAAAAACAGTGTACTATACTAGTGTATATACAGATAAAAAGGAGTTACTATGAAACCAAGATCTAAAAATCAGTTTATGACACTGACCGCTTTTTTGACTGCACTAGCTATTGTTATCCCACTAGTTATGCCGATTAAAATTGTCATACCGCCCGCTTCCTTCACCTTAGCCAGCCATGTCGCTATTTTTTTGGCTATCTTTATTTCACCTCTCATGACGGTGATTGTTGTGATTGGCTCCACTATTGGATTTTTTATGTCTGGGCTTCCTTTTATCATCACGCTTAGAGCTCTGTCCCACTTGCTCTTCGGCAGCATCGGTGCTCTTTATCTGCAAAAGCACCCGGACACACTGGACAGCCAGAAGAAAACTTGGATATTTAATTTCCTACTAGCCTTGATTCATGCCTTTGGCGAAGTGGTCGTCTGCATCCTCTTTTACACAACGTCTGCCTATCCTACTAATGCTTTCTATATCTTATTTGGTCTGGTTGGACTTGGTACGATCATCCATAGTATGGTCGACTTTGTCATTGCTAAGTTCATCTATCAAGCGCTGAAAAGGATTCGCTAGAGCTTGAAGATTCCTGACTTTTGGTTTACAATGAAGCTATGACCAAGCAAAGACGAGAAGAACTATTAAACCTTTTGAAAACATCATCTGCTGCCCTCAACGGTCAGTCACTGGCGGAACATTTCCATGTGACCAGGCAGATTATCGTGCAAGATATTGCCCTCTTGCGGGCTGATGGTGCCCCCATCCTCTCAACCAATCGTGGCTATCTTTATAAAGACCGCCAAGAAAGCGCAGCTTTTCATCAGCTATTCAAGGTTCAGCATGGTGCTGAGGATATGGAGGCTGAGCTGCTGGCTATCGTGGACAATGGCGGCCGCATACAGACTATTTTGATTGAGCATCCAGTTTACGGCGAAATTCAGACTTACCTGAAGCTGACCTGCCGCCGAGATGTCCAGCATTTTCTCCAACAGGTCGCATCCTGTGCCTTTCGCCCCTTATCTGAACTGACAGATGGAGTCCACTATCACCTAGTACAAGCTGACTCCCAGCAGGATTTGGACTATGTAGAATCTGCCTTGAGAGACCTAGGATTTTTACAGGAATAAATAGCAAGAAAAAAAGACTGATTAGGCCCCAACCTAGTCAGTCTTTTTAGTACATACTCTTGCGCCAACCGGCTTCGATACGCTCATGATAGTAATATTCTGACAGTTCCTCATCTTCCATCATACGCAGGAGTTCTAACATATCGTAGGCCAAGTCCAGCTGTGGCAGGGTTTCCTTGTCTACCCAAGAGATCTCGCCCTCTTCTGTCGAATGAATCTGACCAGAATATTCAGTCGCTTTGTAACAAAAGACAATGTAGCGAATCCCCTCATCCGTATGCCAGTTCTTAACCCCAACCAATTTCGGATGAGAAATATTTAACCCTGTTTCCTCTAAAATCTCACGCACAACCGCATCGTGCAAAGATTCGTCCTTTTCAATATGACCACCCGGAAAAGCATATCCAGACCAAGGATAGCGCTCAGGAGAGCGATACTGCATTAGGACTTTACCTCGTGCCTTATCTTCGACAAGGCAGATGTTTGTTAGGATTGTTTTTTGGGAACGTGACATAAATTTTCTCACTTTCTAAGTTATTAAAACATATCTTCGTTGTATTTTACTTCTAACTTCATGATAAAGGGATTGATCAATTCATGATGTTCATAGGTACTATGGACCACAAAACCTCTGACAATGATGATTTCTTTATCTTGTATATGATAGTCTATATTGATGGGAATGGCTGGATCCGAGATAATTGACAAAGCAAAGAATGCCGAAAACCAAAGATAAAGCGCCACCAATCCACTGAATAATTGAAAAATAAGGTGATACCAGTGAAAATCTCTTGTACTAAAAAAGACTATCCAAGGATGGATAAAGAAGGTCAAACAAAGAATAAAAAACCAACTATTCCACAAAACTGGAGTAAAGGATAGACCAAAAGCTAACAAAATCAAATGAAGAATAACAAAGGTTAGCAAGGCCAGATAGAGTGTTATAAATGAAAATAACTTAGATAGATTTTCTTTGGTCATGTTTTTCCCTCTTTTTTTCATTATATTTTAAAATCAACATCGTTAACGCTGGAATGAAGAAAAAGATTAGATAGGTAGCAATTGGAAACCAAACATAGCGAGGATTCAAGTTCCACAATGGTGGCAGAAATCCCTCTCCGTCTTCTAATGCTATTCCTATAAAATAATGTAAAAGAAAAAGTAGACCATTAAGATAAAGAAAAACTTCTGAAAAACCTTTCAACGTGTTGAAGCCTTCTTCTCTTAGACTTCCAAACCAGGAATAATATGGAAGAGCAATCAAGAAAAACAAATTTATATACAAAGGGCTAACATATTTAAACTCTCGAAGCGGACCCGGAATTGACTTATTTCCAAATGTTAAAAATCCCACTCCAATCGCAACTATTATAAAGAATATATAACCTAAAAGAGCTTCTAATATCCAATGTTTTTCCAACCAAATACTAAATTTATTTCCCTGAGCTTTTACTTTTCTTTTGTTTTTAGTTTTCTTTTTGGTTTTACTTTTCATTCACCAACTCCACAATCTTCTGGAAAGTCTTGCCGTTTCGGATGGTTAGTTGCTTGTAAAAACTAGATTTGAGCAGTTTCTTATGGTAGTTGGATTTGAGATAGTCCGCTTGGTCAGCATTGCTATAAAAGAAAGCTGTCTGCCCGAAATGCAGCTGCTCCTTGTCATTCGCCCAACTGCCTGCTAACTCTTGAACGCTCTCCCTGTCTACCTCTGGCAGATAAAAGAGAACATCTCGCCGAAAGGCTGTTTCATCCTGCCACCAAGTAGGCAGATTGGCTGTTTCTTTTTGAAGCATGGCAGAGCTGACAAGGACAAAAGGCAGAGGGAAATCGTAAGACTGACTGAAATAAGCTGACAAGATCTCCCGAATCCTTTCCTCCTGCTCCTCGCTATCAAAGAAAAGATTGCCGCTATTAATGTAGGAAACCGGATTTTCAAAACCCAACCCAGCCAAATCTTTCTTCAAATCAGCCATAACGACCTTGTTTTTCCCGCCGACATTAATGCCACGGAGTAAAAGTGCATAACGCATGTGTGCTCCTTAAAAATATTTCTATTATTTCCAAACTAACTATTAGAGTTTTTCGAGTAGATCATCCGTTTTTCTTTCACGGCTTTTCCTAGGTCAATGACCTTTTCCTCGTCGTCAAAAACAAAACCCGTTTTTTCATAAAAGGCGATGGCACGTTTGTTATCTTCTAAAACCCATAACATAATCTCTTGATAACCATCCAAGACAGCAAAAGCAGCCTTCATTAACTGCTGTCCTATACCCTTGCCATAATAATCTTTTAAGACATACAAGGCGAAAATTTCACCAGCTATCCTAGCTGGATCTCGAAAATCACCGTAGCTAACAAAGCCGACCACTTTAGCACCATCCAAAGCGATCAAGGTATTTTCAGGATACTTTTGACTATAAAATCGGCACTTATCCAAAGTCATCTGCTCTTGAAATTCCGCAGGCAAAATCTCATCATAAGCTTCTCGCCATGTCTGCCAATGAACTCTGGATTTCCCTTCTATCTCCTCAGCTGTTTCCATTTTTTTGATAGTGATGACCATTTGCTTTCTCCTTTATATCCCTCAATCCATCGCCTTTATTTCCAGAATCATATCGCGAATCTGTGCGGCCAGTTCGAAGTCGAGGAGTCCGGCAGCTTCTTGCATCTGGCCTTCCAGTTTCTTGATCATGTCCTTGCGCTCCTGCTTGTTGAGGCTTTCGATTTCGACTGTTTCTTCCTTGTCTGGCAGGGCAGCCTTGGTCACACTGATTAGGTCGCGGATTTCTTTCTTGATGGTCTGCGGTACAATGCCATGCTCTTCATTATAAGTCATCTGGATTGCCCGACGGCGGGCCGTTTCATCAATAGCTCGCTGCATGGACTGTGTTATAGTGTCCGCATACATAATTACATGCCCTTCGCTGTTGCGGGCTGCCCTTCCGATGGTCTGGATAAGCCCACGTTCGTTGCGGAGGAAACCTTCCTTGTCTGCATCAAGGATCGCTACCAGACTAACCTCGGGAACGTCGATTCCCTCGCGCAGCAGGTTAATCCCAACCAGAACGTCAAAGACACCCAAGCGCAGGTCTCGAATAATCTCAGTCCGCTCCAAGGTCTTGATGTCCGAGTGCATGTACTTGACCTTGACACCCATTTCCTTGAAGTAGTCCGTCAAATCTTCTGCCATCTTCTTGGTCAGGGTTGTGATAAAGGTCCGCTCATTCTTCTCCGCACGCGCAGTAATTTCGCCCAAAAGATCATCAATTTGCCCCATGGTTGGACGGACTTCCACCTCTGGATCCAGAAGCCCTGTCGGCCGGATAATCTGCTCAATAACAGTATCCGTTTGTTCATTTTCATAGTCGCCTGGCGTAGCCGATACATAGACAATCTGGTGAACATGGCTTTCAAATTCTTCTCGGCGCAGCGGGCGGTTATCCAAGGCAGACGGCAGACGGAAGCCATAATTAACCAGCATCTCCTTACGAGAGCGGTCACCATTGTACATACCGCGAATCTGTCCCATGGTCATGTGACTCTCGTCAATCATAATCAAGAAGTCATCAGGGAAAAAGTCCAGAAGGGTATAAGGAGGCTCTCCTTCGCTTCGACCATCCATGTGGCGAGAATAGTTCTCAACTCCATTCGTATAGCCCATCTCGCGCAGCATTTCGATATCATACTCTGTGCGCTGCTTCAAGCGCTGAGCTTCCAGAAGCTTGCCTTCCTTCTCAAAGATAGCAAGCTGCTCCTCAAGCTCGGCCTGAATCTTAGCAATAGCTACTTCCATGTGGTCTTCATTGGTCACGAAGTGAGTAGCCGGGAATATGGCCAAATGGTCCACCTCACCCAAGACTCGACCTGTCAAAGCTTCAACCTCACGAATCCGGTCAATCTCATCTCCGAAAAACTCCACCCGAAAGGCATGCTCATCCCGAGAAGCTGGGAAAATCTCCACCACATCGCCTCGAACGCGGAATTTCCCCCGCTGAAAATCAATGTCATTGCGCTCAAACTGGATATCTACCAAATCATTGAGCAACTTGTCACGGGAAATCTCTAGTCCAGGACGCAGGCTTACCACGCTGTCGGAGTATTCCTTAGGCGAACCTAGACCATAGATACAAGAGACCGAAGCCACGACAATCACGTCATTGCGCTCCAAGAGAGCAGATGTCGCTGAGTGACGGAGCTTGTCAATCTCGTCATTGACCGAGCTATCCTTTTCAATATATGTATCGCTGGAAGGCACATAGGCCTCAGGCTGGTAGTAATCATAGTAGGAAACGAAGTATTCCACCGCGTTATTGGGGAAGAACTCCTTGAACTCACCATAAAGCTGGCCGGCCAGCGTTTTATTATGGGCGATAACCAGAGTCGGCTTGTTGACCTGAGCGATAACCTGACTCATGGTATAGGTCTTACCAGTACCAGTCGCTCCCATGAGAATCTGGGCTTTCTCGCCCCCTTCAATATTATCCACCAGCTGCTCAATAGCTTGGGGCTGGTCACCTGAAGGCTCGTACTTGGAAACCAATTCAAATTTATTATCTGTAATTCTGTTAATCATCTTTTATTCCTCAAATTGTGCTTCTATCATTTTACCATATTTGCCCTATTTTCTCTGGATTTGGGTGTAGGTAGAATGGCCACGCTTCTACCATCGTCTGTCCCTTGTCACACATCTCTTTAAAAGACATAAAAAATGCCCAGCTCAACTGGGCGAAATGGTTATTTCTTAAAAATCAGCTCCTGAGGCAGGCGATTTTCTTTCTTTAATGACCAGTAAAGATAGGCAATGCAGCCAATCAGGACGATACTGGCAAAAATAGATCCTTCAGCACCAAAGGCTCCACCAGACAGCAAATCCACAGAAGATTGCGAGCTATAGTTCAAGATAGAGGTAGATGCTCCTTGGCCACTGACCTGAATACCATAGATATTTCCTTGCACAAAATTCCAAGCGCCGTGCATACCAGCCAGTACCCACATATTGTCATACTTGAGCATAAGGAAACAAGCAAAGATACCGTCTAGTATGATATTGACAATAGAAAGAACGGACACACCAGGGTTAAAGAGGTGCAGTGCCCCGAATAGAGCACTAGAAATCAAGATACCAATGAAGATATTTGACTTAGCACTAACTGCTGGAAAGAGCCAACCACGCGTCACTAGCTCTTCTGTCCCACCTTGGAGAATCCAGAAAGGAATGATAGCTAGGACAAAAATCAAAGACTGTAAGTTCACCTGACCTAATTTCAGACTGCCTGTCCCCGTTACCAAGAGCAAGACAACAACCAGTGAAAACTGAACGGCTCCAATAAGGAAGCCTTTAAGGAGATTTTTGAACCAGTCTTGTTTATAAAATCCCAAACTAGAAAAAGGACGCTTCTCACGATACCGAACCCAGAGGAAAACTGCTAGGGCGATAAAGAAGAAACCAGCTAGCTGAAAAAAGACCGTATAGTGACTAATGGCTGCCATTGCTTCTGTCCGATTAATCGTCGGATCTGCAAAGCCAAACAAGAGTCCAACAATGATACCAATTGGCAACATTCCGACAAAACTTAAAATTCCTCCTCCATAAACAAAACCAATAGCAATCAAGATAGCCAACCAAACCGGCGGAATATAACGCGATTGCTTGATAGCATCCAACATACGAGATTTAAACATATAATTATTCCTTTCCTTGTTTTAATTTATTATAGCATATTATTTTAGGGTGAGCAAAAGAGAACCGTTCGGACAGTTATTGTGTCTTTCCCACTATCTCTGTCAAGCTACCGTCTTTTTTCATCTTTAGAAGCAAATAGAGGACAGCCAGCAAGAGAATGAGCGAGCTGAAAATAGAAGCTTCAGCGCCGAAAGCTCCACCAGTCAGCCATCTCGAGTCCGTCTTAGGGATAAAGTTCAATGCTGCCGCGTCCACACCAGTACCACTAACGGTGAAACCATAGATATTGCCTTGGCTAAAGTTCCAAGCAGTATGAAGTCCTATAATCCGCCAGACATTGTCCGTCCAGAGCAGATAGAGACTTGCAAAGAGCCCAAATAAAGCAATGTTAACAATGGGGAGAATACCAATATCTGGATTGCCTAGGTGCAAGAGGGCAAAGAGCAGGCTTGAAGTCAGCAAACCGATGGGGAGGTTGGTCTTTTTGACAGCAACTGGCAGCAGCCAAGCGCGTGTCACTAACTCTTCTGCCCCGCCCTGAATCATCCAAAGCGGAAGCAAAATCAAGATATAGAGGAAAGGCCCCATCGTCAGCTGTCCCCATTCGAAAGAGCCAGCTCCGCTCAACAGCATAAGCAGAGCGACTAGACTAAAGAGGAGAGAACCTACTGCCAGTCCTTTGACTAGCTCCACCAAGCTTCCTTTTTTAACAAAGCCCAGAGTCGAGAGCGGTCGTCCTTCAGCCCAGCGCACCCAAAGAAAGAGAGCCAGTATCATAAATACAAAGCCAAATAAGAGAAAAGGCAGAGCAAAATTGAAGAAGATTTCAAAGAATCCGCCTTGCCCCAAGAAACCTAGCATAAGACTAAGCACAGCAGAAATTGACTCCAAAGCCCAATAAGCTAACTGCTGTCCTCCTTGCACAAAAATAACAGCAAGTAAAAGAGACAAAATATAAGGAGGGACAAAGCGAGCTTGATTGACTCCGTCCAAGATACGTGATTTTTTCATAAGAACCTCATTCTAATCTTGCTTTCATTCATTTCCAGTATAGCAGACTTTACTTTAAGTACAAAGAAAAGTTGCGGTTCTTCTTACAAAAAATACAGAGTTCATATGTCAGAAAACCTAACATAAAAACAGGAGAAATTTGCCTAATCAGTGATTTTTTGCTATAATGCTAGAATGCTAAAAAGGAGGAAGAAAATGAAGAAAAAATTCTTAGCAGTTTTGCTAACATTATTTCCATTTTTTGCGTTAGGGGCAACAGCCCAGGCAGATACGGTCAAAATCGTATCCGATACTGCTTACGCACCATTTGAATTTAAAGATTCTGATCAGACTTACAAGGGGATTGACGTTGATATCATCAACAAGGTCGCAGAAATCAAGGGTTGGGACATCGATATGAGCTTCCCGGGCTTTGATGCAGCTGTCAATGCAGTCCAAGCTGGCCAGGCGGATGCCATCATGGCTGGTATGACCAAGACAAGCGAGCGCGAAAAAGTCTTTACCATGTCTGATACTTACTACGACACGAAGGTCGTTATCGCAACGACCAAGGCAAACACCATCAGCAAATATGAACAGCTGAAAGGAAAGAAAGTCGGTGTCAAAACTGGAACAGCTGCCCAACGCTTCCTTGAGAAAAACAAGGATAAGTACGGCTTCACTCTCAAAACCTTTGACACGGGTGACTTGATGTATAATAGCCTTTCTGCTGGTGATGTCGATGCAGTGATGGACGATCAGCCGGTCATTGAGTATGCCATCAATCAAGGCCAAAACCTGAAAATTTCTATGAAGGGTGAGGCTGTTGGAAGCTTTGCTTTCGGTGTCAAAAAAGGCAGCAAGCACGAGCACTTAGTTACTGAGTTTAACGAAGCTTTGGCGCAGATGAAGGAAGACGGCAGTCTGGATGAAATCATCAATAAATGGACGGCTTCTAAAGGCAGCTCTGACTCCGCCGTCCCAGAGACTTCTACTCCTGCCGGTCAAAAAGCTACTTCGACAAAAGACAAATATATCATTGCCAGCGACTCATCTTTTGCTCCTTTTGTCTTCCAAGATGACAGCAACCAATACACTGGGATTGACATGGAGCTGATTAAGGCTATTGCCAAAGACCAAGGCTTTACTGTGGAAGTAACCAACCCTGGCTTTGATGCAGCTATTAATAGCGTTCAGACCGGTCAGGCTGACGGAATTATCGCCGGTATGTCTGTCACAGATGCCCGCAAGAAAACTTTTGACTATTCCGATCCTTACTACACAGCCAACTCTATCTTGGCAGTCAAGGACAGCAGCAATATCAAGTCCTACGAGGAACTCAAGGGCAAGACAGTCGGTGTCAAAACTGGTACCGCTTCTCAGACTTTCCTTGAGGAAAACAAGAGCAAGTACGGCTACTCTATCAAAACTTTCTCTGATGCAGCTTCAATGTATGACAGCCTCAATACTGGCTCTGTCGCAGCTGTGATGGATGATGAGCCCGTTGTCAAATACGCCATCAAACAAGGCAAGAAACTTAAAACACCTATCGAAGGTACACCAAGCGGTCAAGTCGCTTTCGCAGTCAAAAAAGGCAGCAATCCTGAGCTGATTGAGATGTTTAACAATGGACTGGCCAACCTGAAAGAAAGCGGCAAATACCAAGAGATTTTAGACAAGTATCTGGCTAGCGAGGAAAAGGAATCCACTGTAGATGAGTCCACTATTTGGGGCTTGCTGCAAAACAACTACCAAGAACTTCTTAAAGGTCTGGGAGTGACAATTGCTTTGGCTCTGATTTCATTTGCGATTGCTATGGTCATCGGGATTATCTTTGGTATGTTCAGCGTCAGCCCTTATAAACCGCTACGCTGGATTGCAGAAATCTTTGTCGATGTCATTCGTGGTATTCCACTGATGATTGTGGCAGCCTTTATCTTCTGGGGTATTCCTAACCTAATCGAATCTATGACTGGTCAACAAAGCCCAATCAATGCTTTCGTCGCAGGAACTATCGCCCTCTCTCTCAATGCCGGCGCCTATATCGCTGAAATTGTCCGTGGAGGTATCCAGGCAGTTCCAGTTGGACAGATGGAAGCCAGCCGCAGCTTGGGGATTTCCTACTCCAAGACCATGCGCAAGATTATCCTGCCACAGGCAACCAAGATTATGCTACCAAACTTTGTTAATCAGTTTGTCATTGCGCTCAAGGATACAACGATTGTCTCAGCTATTGGACTGGCCGAGCTCTTCAAAACGGGTAAGGACATCATCGCTCGCAACTATCAGAGTTTCCGGATGTATGCTATCCTAGCCGTGCTCTATCTCATCATTATCACGCTCTTGACCCGCTTGGCAAAACGCTTAGAAAAGAGGATTAAGTAATGGCAAAATTAAAAATCGATGTGAACGATCTTCATAAATACTACGGGGAAAACGAAGTCCTAAAGGGGATTACTGCTAAATTCTACGAGGGAGATGTGGTCTGTATCATCGGCCCTTCTGGATCTGGTAAGTCAACCTTCCTGCGCAGTCTCAACCTGCTAGAGGAAGTGACCAGCGGAACCATCACGGTTGATGGCTTTGATCTGACAGACAAGAAGACTGACGTGGATCTGGTCCGAGAAAATATCGGTATGGTCTTCCAGCACTTCAACCTCTTCCCGCACATGACTGTTCTGGAAAATATCACCTTTGCTCCTGTTGAGCACAAGCGCTTGACCCAATCCGAAGCAGATAAGCTGGGCATGGAGCTCTTGGAAAAGGTCGGCTTAGCTGATAAGGCAGATGCTAGTCCAGACAGCCTGTCCGGCGGTCAAAAGCAGCGGGTGGCAATTGCTCGCGGTCTGGCCATGAATCCAGACATCATGCTCTTTGACGAACCTACTTCTGCCCTTGACCCTGAAATGGTCGGCGATGTTCTCAACGTTATGAAGGATCTGGCCCAGCAAGGTATGACCATGCTGATTGTGACCCATGAGATGGGCTTTGCCCGTCAGGTAGCCAACCGCGTTATCTTTACCGCTGACGGTGAATTCCTAGAAGACGGCAAGCCTGACCAAATCTTTGACAATCCACAGCATCCACGTCTCAAAGACTTCTTGGACAAGGTGTTAAATGTATAAAACCAAACGAAGAGCCGGCTTATATTGAACCGCACCCCAAAAGTTAGACAGAAAAAATCTAACTTTTGGGGTGTTTTTAAATGAAATTAACTTATGAGGATAAAGTTCGAAT
>NZ_ALKI01000009.1:0-126328 GCF_000286495.1 Streptococcus sp. AS14 | reverse complement strand
ATTAAAAAATTATATATCAAAATCAGCTTAAAAGTCTTGAAATCAATATTCTTAAAGAGTTTATAAAAATTTGCTCCAAAAATCTTTTAAAAATTTTTATTTATTTGAAAGCGCTTGACGAATTTACTTTCTTCTGTTAGACTTAAAGCAGAACTATTTCGGAGGTACACGGAGACATGAAAAATTAAGTCTATTTTTTAAAGGAAACTTTATTTAGTAGATTTTGTCATGTTTCTGCATATCCGCGGGATGTTCGTTTTTGGTGCTTTCTAGCTTTTATTTGCTTATCTTTAGATTAATCCTGTCGCTCCTATGACAGTGTAAGCTGGAAGCCTATGAACGAATAATCCTACTTAGGCACTCCTGTGTCTGCTTTGTGCAACTAAAAACAGCTCTGCTAAATAAAGCAGGGCTGTATTTTGTGTTATAAAACGAAGGAGACATCTATGCTTCAAATAAAAAATCTAACAATCACCCACCTAAAAGACCTGAAAGAGTTAGTCAAAGATTTGTCACTGACAGTCAATCAAGGAGACAAGGTCGCTATTATCGGTGAGGAGGGCAATGGCAAGTCCACCCTACTCAAGCTCCTGCTAGACGAGCGACTGGTCAGCTCCTATGTCAGCTACAGCGGACAGATTGATAAGTCCTATACTCCTGCTGTCTACCTGCCCCAGCAGCTACCTTCAGAGGATGCCCAACTGACGCTCAATGACTATTTCTTTGCTGATTTTGAGACCGAGCTGGACTATGCCAAGCTCTATCGCTATGCTGGAGAGCTCAACTTTGACAGCCAGCGTTTTGCCAGTCAGCAACCGCTCGCCAGCCTATCTGGAGGAGAAAAGCTCAAGGTCCAACTCATCAAGAAACTAGCCAGTGATTGGGACATTCTCTTTCTTGATGAGCCCTCTAATGACCTCGATCTCGAAACTCTGACTTGGCTGGAAAACTTTATCAGCCACGGCCAGAGAACAGTTCTTTTCGTCTCTCACGACGAGCACTTCCTCGCTCAAGCTGCGACCAAGATTGTTCATCTGGAGCGAATCAAAAAGAAGCAGGAGGCTAGAACCAATGTCAAGAGTCTGGACTATGAAAATTACCGCCACAAACGTCAGGAGGCCTTTGAAAAACAAGGTCAATTGGCACGGAAAGAGCGGGAAGAACACGCCAAGACCATGGAAAAACACCTACGGGTTAAGCAGAGTGTGGAGCATACTTTACGAAACACCCATGATGCTACTGCAGGTCGACTGGTGGCTAAGAAAATGAAAAACGTCCTCTCACAGGGCAAACGATTCGAAAAGGCAGGTGCTGAAATGACAGAAATTCCGACACAGGAAGATGCCATCAGCCTTCACTTCTCAGACATAGAAGCTCTGCCATTGACCAAAAGAATCCTCAAATTAGAAGGAATGAAACTGGAAACAGACGAACGACAACTGGCGGAGAACCTGACTCTGGAGGTCTGCGGACAGGAAAAAATCGGACTGATTGGTGCTAATGGTGCAGGCAAGTCCACTCTGCTTAAGGAAATATGGAAGATCCTGCGTGAGCGGACAGATATGCGGGTCGGCTACATGCCCCAGCATTATGGTGACTTGCTAGCTGATGAGAGCAGCCCTTTGGACTTTCTGGCTCCCTCTGGCGATAAGTCCCAGGAGGAAAAAATCCTGACGCATCTAGCCAGTCTCCAGTTCACGCGCGACGAGGCCCGCCACCCGATTGGGCAGCTTTCCGGCGGCCAAAAAGCCAAGCTCCTCCTGCTCAAACTAGTCCTAGACCGCCCCAATGTCCTCCTTCTAGACGAGCCAACCCGCAACTTCTCTCCCACCTCTCAGCCTCAGGTTCGCCAGCTTTTGGCGACCTATCCTGGCGCCATCATAGCTGTCTCCCACGACCGAATCTTTCTCAAAGAAGTCTGCCAGAAGATTTATAAACTGACGGAGACAGGGTTTGAAGAAGTTGAATTATAAGCAAAAAGAGTTGGAAATCCAACTCTTTTAGTTTTGTTTAGCATCAATCTGTGAACTTTAATAAAGCTCCCCTTCTACTCCTGCGCCGTCTGCATTTGGTAATAAACACCTCTGGCTGCCATGAGCTCCTGATGATTTCCATGTTCGACGATATCACCATCTACCATAACGAGGATGATGTCAGCATTTTGAATAGTAGACAGGCGATGGGCAATGATGAAGCTAGTACGACCCACCATGAGCTTGCTGAAAGCCTCCTGAATCAAGACTTCTGTCCGGGTATCAATGGAGGAAGTCGCCTCATCCAAGATTAGGATTTTAGGAACAGCAAGGAAGACACGCGCGATGGTTAATAGCTGCCGCTGACCTTGAGACAGGGAGTCCCCAGCATCCGCCAGATAGGTGTCATACCCCTGAGGCAGTTGCTGGATAAAGAAATGCGCATTGGCCGATTTGGCAGCTGCAATGACCTCTTCTCGGCTGGCATTTGGCCGGCCAAAAGCTATGTTGTCGTGAATAGTCGCCGTCTTGAGCCAAGTCTCTTGCAGTACCATACCGAACTGCTGACGATAAGAGGATCTGGTGTAATGCGTGATGGGAACATCGTCTAGCGAAATAAGACCACTATCTACATTGTAAAAGCGCATGAGGAGATTAATCAGGGTTGACTTGCCAGCACCGGTCGGCCCGACAATAGCAACCTTACTAGCTGCTGGAATCCTTATATTCAAAGCCTGAATCAGCTCTTTGCCAGGCTCATAGCCAAAAGCCACACGCTCAAAGCTAATCTGTCCTCTGACATCTTCCGACTGGAGGATTTCCTGACCAGACTCTGCTATTTCTTCTTGGTCCAAAACGCTGTAAATCCTCTCCGCACAAGCTAAAGCGCTCTGCAATTCCGACATGACTGACGATATATCGTTGAAAGGCTTGGTGTACTGGTTGACGTAGTTGAGAAAAGTTACCAGCTGTCCAACCGTAAAGCCTGTTCCCTGAATGATGCGGACAGCCCCAAAGCCTACAATCAAAGCATAAATCAGGGCATTGATAAAACGAGTCGAAGGATTGACCGTCGAAGAATAGAAAATAGCCGCCTGCGAATAGTCTGCATAGGTTTGATTACTGCGAGTAAAAGCTGTATCAAACTGCTCCTGAGCATTAAAAGCCTGAATCAAACTTTCCTGGGTCAGGCTTTCCTCAATCAGCTGGGTCTGCTCTCCTCTTGCCTGCGTCTGCCGTTGGAAAAAGCTAAAACTCTTTCTGGCAATAAAGCGCGCTAAGAAAAGAGAAAGGGGCGTCAAAAGCAGAACCAAAAGCAAGAGGAAAAAGTCCAATCTGGCCATGCTAATGATAGTCACTAAGATGGTCAGCAAACCTACAAAAAATTGATTAAAAACCATAAGTAGGCCATTGCTGAGCTGCTCCAAATCCGTCGTCACCCGACTAACCAAGTCTCCGGTTCCCTGCCGGTCCAGATAAGCCAAAGGCAGATAGTGTACTTTCTTGATAACACCTTGACGGAGCTGCTGACTGTAGCGATAAACCAGCTGATTATAGAGCAAGGGATTGAGCCACTGAATCAGCGTATTGGCTAAGATGACCAACAACATCTGGCCCAAAATCGGCACCAAATGCTGGTCCGCTTGAGGCAGAAGAACGCTATCGACCGCATTCCCGATTAAAACTGGTAGAAGAACAGTCAGAGCCACTTGAGCCACCGTTCCCAGACTAGCTAGGAAAAAGAGCCAGCGCGCCTGCAGCAAATCTCGAGTCAAACGCCTCAAGCTGCTAGGTGATGTCTTATGCTTCATGCTTGTCCTCCTCTCCTTGGCTATGCTGTGAGTGATGGATTTCTCGGTAAATGGCAGAGCTGACTAGGAGTTCCTCATGGCGACCAAGGGCCACCTGTTCTCCCTTATCTAGTACTAAAATTTGATCCGCCGAGCGCAAGCTATTGGTTCGCTGAGAGATCAAGACCAGACTGGTCTCTGTCAATTCATTCTTAATAGCCTGCAGGAGTCTAGCCTCTGTCAAATAGTCCAGAGCTGAGGTCGCATCATCTAAAACCAAGAAAAGCGCCCTCCGCAAGACAGCTCTGGCAATGGTTAAACGTTGACGCTGACCTCCAGAAAAATTCCGACCAAAGGCCTCTACAGTCGCATCCAAGCCACCTTCCTTCTGAGAGACAAAGTCCGCTGCCTGAGCAATCTCTAAAGCCTGCCACAAGTCTGCATCTGTTGGCTTGCTTGACATACCCAAGGTCAGATTGGAGCGAACAGTTCCTTGGAAAAGCTCCGCCTTTTGAGGCACCAGACTGATCCAGGACCTCCATTCGCTCAGATTTTTGGGACTGCGTCCTTGAGAAAAGATGGTTAACTGACCAGCAGCCACTGGATAGAGATGGGCCAGCAGCTGAACCAGAGTAGACTTACCTGAACCTGTCCCGCCAATAACCCCCAAAGTCTGACCTCTTTTCAAATCAAAAGTCAGGCCAGTCAAGGCTGGACTAGCTGCATTTGGATAAGAAAAGCTGACCTGCTGGACTTTAATGGCTTGATTTGGCAAAGCTGTTTCCTGCACTAATTCCTGCAGGACATCTTCTTCTGCTTGCTCGAATACTTGATTGATGCGGCCTGCGCTGATATAACTTTGATTGAGAGAATTGACCAGCATAGCCAGCTTGAGCAATTCCACCAAAATCTGCAATAAATAATTGACCAAGGCCACTAGCATCCCCTGGGTCAGCAAGCCCTTTCCGATAAAGGTATTCCCCTGCCAAATCACAGCAATTAGAGTACCATTGACTGTGAGAAAGGTCAGAGGACTAATCAGACTAGCCAGAGCTCCCGTCCTGATTTGCCAGGTTTTATAGAGCTCATTGCGATTGCGAAAGGTCTGAACCTCGCGTTGGGTCTGACCGAAAGCTCGTATAACCCGCATGCCCTGTAGCTGCTCACGCGTCAGATTGACTAGTTGGTCTGTCAGCTGGCGAATCTTAGCGTAGAGAGGATTCATCAGACGAGACATGAAGACGATAATAGCCGTTAAAATTGCCACCATGAGCAAAAACCACAAGGTAATGACCGGACTGATAGTAAAGGCCATGATGATAGAGCCAAAAACGATGATAGGCGCCCGAAGAAAGAGACGAAGGAATTGATTGATGCCCGTCTGAATCTGATAGGTGTCGCTCGTCAGCCAGGTCACCAAGCTAGAAGTCGTCAACTCATCCCGACTAGCCTTGGGCAGACGCAGGATTTTTTGATAGAGGTCGCTTGTCATCTGACGAGTAAAGCCCACTGCTGCCTTTGACGAATAATACTGGGCCACCACTGCAACCACCACGCCCAGAGCAGCCAAGCCCATCAAAAGAAAAACCATCCAGTAGAGATGGGAGCTGTCGTGTCTAGGAATGGTCTCATCCACAATCCCCGCAATCAAAAGCGGAACCAAGAGTTCAAAACTGGCTTCCAAAAGCTTAAACAAGGGTCCCAGCAAAGACTCCCTGATATAGCCCTTGAAATATTTCAATAAATCTTTCATACTGCCTACTTCTCCATTTAACTGTATTTATTTTACCATAATTTTCAAAGGGCAAAAAATATTCTCCTTCTGACCAGCAGAAAGAGAACATTGATATTAGACTTCTTGTAAGTTCTGGCTTATTTTCTTTAATCCTAAATGTAAAAATGGAGTTACAGCAAATAAGAAGCTACCCAAAGCTATAAAAGTCCAATTGAAGCCAAAGTGATCAATCAACCAGCCCGTCACAGGGAAAATGACAATCATGCTCAGGCTGAACATCATAGAATAAACACTGAGCATGGTCGCCCGTACTTCACTTGGCAGCTGCTTTTGCAAATCATTGTCAAAAATCGGCTGAAAGAGTGCATACAAGGCGTTGCTGATTAGATAAATCAAAATATAAATGATCGGAGTTCCAAAATAGGACAGCAGGTAGCTTGCTCCGGTTAGAAGAACCACTGAAGGAAAAAGTTTTAAGGCAGAATACTTCTTTCCAATCACACTCGCCAGATAGACCGCCAAGATATTCAAAGCACTGCCAATCAGCATGACTACCGAAATCTGCCAATCTTTTAAATCAGGCAATTGATTTTGATAATAAAAATAAAACATACACATCAAGGTGCAGATGATTTGCGACAGAATCATCCAGGTAAATAGACTGGGATTCCTATGCAACTCCTCTTTGACAGCCCAGATAATCTTTTTCATGGTCAGACGTTCTGCTTTCTCTGCTTTAACACTTGGCTCCTTCAACATCCAGGTCAAGAAAAGAACGATGATAGAGGTACCAATCATGATATAGTAGGTCAGATGCAATTGTCCATGGACAAAAAATCCGGCCCAGACCGTTCCCAAAGATCGGGTCGCTTCAGCCACTCCAGACATAAAGCTGGAGATGGATAGGTAACGTTCCTTGAGTCCGGCCTCCACAGACGAATCATAGACCATGGCTGCGCTTGTCCCCGAATCAAAATTATAAGACCAAGCACTAATCACCATAGCCAGAGCATAAATCCAAAAGTTCCCCTGCCCGGCCAACATGAGAACAGAAGACACAATCCCAGCTATCCGGCTCAGATACAAATTGGTCTTGTAGGAAAAGCGATCCGCCAACATCCCAGAAGGAATTTCACAAATAACGCTAGTCGCATGAAAGATACTTTCCAAAAGCCCAATCTGCCAGAGGGACATGCCATTTTGACTTAGAAATAAAATCCAAAAACTGGTAATGCCTAGAAAGGCAAAAAATTCAACTCCGGCCATAAGACCGATATTTTTCCGATAACTTCTTTTAAACATTTTTTCTCCTTTAACAAGTGTTTCTTCATTTTTATCCTTTATCACTTGTTAATCTGCTGTTTACATGACTCATACCTCTTCTTTCTCTAAAATTCTATATTTGGATTATTTCATAGTTCATTGCTGAAAAAACGCCCCATGGGCGTTTTCATTGATTTACGGTTTAATACGATGCAACATACGTGGGAATGGAATGGCTTCACGGATATGCTTGGTTCCTGCTACAAAGGTTACCATACGCTCGATACCGATACCGAATCCACCGTGCGGAACTGTTCCATACTTACGAAGATCCAGGTAGAATTCATATTCTGTCGTATCCATACCAAGATCATTCATCTTAGCAACAAGAGCATCGTAGTCTTCTTCACGCATAGAACCACCGATGATTTCACCGTAGCCTTCAGGTGCCAGCAAGTCTGCACAGAGGACGCGATCTGGATTTCCAGGAACTGGCTTCATATAGAAAGCCTTGATGGCTGCTGGGTAGTTCACGACAAAGGTTGGTACACCAAAGTGGTTTGAAATCCATGTTTCATGTGGCGACCCAAAGTCATCACCATGTTCCAGATGCTCATAGTCAGCATCTTCATCATTCTCATGGGCTTGCAAAAGATCAATCGCTTCATCATAGCTAACACGCTTGAAAGGCTCCGCAATATAGCGTTTCAAAAGTTCTACATCGCGTTCCAAGGTTTCCAAAGCTTGAGGAGCACGGTCAAGCACACCTTGGATCAAGGCTTTAACATAAGCTTCTTGCAAGTCAAGTGACTCATCATGCGTCAAGTATGAATACTCTGCATCCATCATCCAGAACTCCGTCAAATGACGACGGGTTTTTGATTTTTCAGCACGAAATACAGGACCAAAGTCAAAGACACGGCCAAGAGCCATGGCTCCTGCTTCCAGATAAAGCTGACCTGACTGACTCAAGTAAGCTGGAGTTCCGAAGTAGTCTGTTTCAAAGAGCTCAGTTGAGTCTTCTGCTGCATTTCCTGACAAGATTGGGCTGTCAAACTTCATAAAACCATTCTTGTCAAAGAATTCATAGGTAGCGTAGATAATGGCATTGCGGATTTGCATCATGGCTACTTGCTTACGAGAACGCAGCCACAAGTGACGGTTGTCCATGAGGAAGTCAGTCCCATGTTCTTTGGGCGTGATTGGATAGTCATTTGACTCACCGATGATTTCGATGTCTGTGATGTCCAGCTCGTAGCCAAATTTTGAACGCTCGTCTTCCTTGACAACCCCTGTCACATAGACAGAAGTTTCTTGGCTAAGCTTTTTAATCGTATCAAACTTCGCCAATCCTTCTTCTTCGCCAAATTTCTCGATAAAGTTAGGCTTGAAGGCCACTCCTTGGAAAAAGGCAGAGCCATCGCGCAGCTGCAAGAAAGCAATCTTACCCTTACCTGACTTATTGGCAACCCAAGCACCGATGGTCACTTCTTGACCAACATAATTTTTCACATCAATAATTGTTACGATTTTCTTTGACACGTTTTTTCTCTTTTCTATTTTTTATTCTTTATGACAGACTGCCTCGACATTATTACCATCTGGATCCAAGACAAAGGCTGCATAATATGATGAAAGGTTCCCCCGATAATTTGGCGCACCGTTGTCTTTTCCCCCTGCCTTTAAACCAGCCTCATAACAAGCTTGAACCTGCTCATGGTTTTCTGCCAAAAAAGCAAAGTGAATCGGAGACTGCTCTCCCTCTCCCAACCAAAAATCTCCAGCTGGAGCCGTCCGAGGTTCAGCAAAACTTACTGCCTGAGGAATTTCAAAGGCAATCTTGTAGCCCAATGGCTCTAAAGCTTGCTGATAAAAGAGCTTGCTGGCTTCCAAATCCTTGACTGTAATCCCAAAATGATCAATCATATCTGCCTCCTAGATTGGTTGCTAAATGTCACTTTATTTCAAGACAAATCTTTTGGACATCTGTTCTATATTTTACCATAAAGCGATTGCAATAGCTATCCTTGAAGAGACTAAATCTCAGAAAAATTAAAAAACCAGCCTCCTAAAGGCTGGCGGATAACTCTCTCTGAATAAGAGGACTAATTTTTTGTTCCATATAGCAGTCGATCAACCATGTCATCATCATAGTTCAAGACTTTTTTCAAAGCCATCTTAAAACGCTGATCGCTGAGAATCTGACCTCCAGGACTCTGGTCAATCGTCGCATAATTCCCCTCCCCATCCTGAGTAAAGGCTACAGTGAGCTCTTGGTCAGGGTCTTCACAAACATCTCTCCGAGGATCTTTTGAACTGGTAGACGGTCGAAAGTCCATTCTTTGAAGACGAAACGACAGTTCTTTATGAAAAGCCGCAATGTCCTTCTGACGATTGGCCACTAACTCATGTTTGTCCAGCCAAGTCAAAACATCTTCTTTTGTAATATATATCATTTTCCCCTCCTAAACCAAATCAAAGTTCGCCCTGTAAACGACCGTATCATAGCTTGGGCTAGCTGCTGACAGAGCTGCTTGAATGATATGGAGCACGCGCTGCTGTTGACCTTCAAAAGCTAAAGGCAAGAGCATATTGGAGACATTTTTGACAATCACTCCCTTAGTGAATTCCCCATCTTCATAAGAAAAATCCTGCTGATGAAAAATGGTCTTAGTCTTAAATTCAATCATCTGTCCTTGCAAGATTAGCTTATAAGTCTTCTTCCAGTTGGTTCTGCCACCAAAGCGATAAAGGACCAGATAAATCCCCAAATCATGATCTGCAACCCAATCGCCCGTCTCAAAGACTAGCTCGTCATCAATCCCAGCCTTCTTTAAAAGCTCAATCCCTTCTTCAGAAATCATCTCGTGCACGAACTTCCAACTTCCTTCCTGGGGAAGAGTTGCTGTTCCCTCAGTCTCCTTCTGAGGACTACTACTGACTTCTTTATGATGAACTCTTTTAGGGGTAAATTCTTCCTCCCAAGTCATCTCTTCTTCTATGTCACTGACAGCCCGCCTAGTCGGTAAAAAATCCAGACACTTTTCTAATAATCCCATATCCTATCTCCTCTTTATCTGTACTCCACGTGGTTTACTTCCCTTATCTTTGTATCATAATAAGGGTTAATCTGCGACAGGGCATGTTGAATCACTGTTACGATCTTGTCCTCTCGTCCTTTTAAAACCTTGGGAATTACAAGTTGGGAGATTGTTTCTGTTGATAGACCTTTTACACTTTGATCTTCCTCATTGCGAACTGGATATCTATCGGCCCGCTCTTCTTCTAGGCGAAATTCAAGCAAGTGACCACCGAGAATCATGGCTAAAACCTGATATTTCCCTTCCCCAATACGAAATTGCTTGACGCAGAGAAAAATTCCTCTCTTCTCATCCTCTAGTAAAAATGGCAGAGCCAGTTCTTTTTCTTCAATAGAAAAATCCTCGAGAAGCTTCTTCTCCCTTTCCCCTATTTCCTTTCTGATAAAACCCATTTTATCTCCTTTTGTACAAAATAATCTTCATCCCTATTATTACTTAAGTAAAAAGACCATGAGGAACACACTGCATGTCAATAGAATGCAGGGCTAGACCAAATGGACTTCTTTTATTATACACCGAAACACCATCGTCTTCAACTAAATACTCCTCAAATTTTTAAGTCGTCTGGTAATTCCTATCAGAAAGTGACTTATACATAGTTAATCTAGCATGGATAACTGCTATTTAATCAATAGGCGGATCATTCTTTACCTCTTCTTCTGTCTTCCAGTAGGTCATACTGCTCTTCTCAGTATCTACCTCCATCTTTTTATTAAGTCTAATATCAACCTTATAATAGGCACGTTTAATTAAAAGCTTTTGACTGTTCTCTGCAGAACCCCAAGTTCTACAAACCATCAAAAAACTTGCAGAGCCCTGTCCGGCTATCTCCTCCTTAGTGTAAGAACCGGGGGCAGTTGGGCGTTCTAAGATTCTCATATTTAATCTTAATTCCGGCTGGTAATTGCTCAAATACCAGTCTATTCGGGCAGAGTCATTCTCATAATATTGGATACGGTAGCGATGACCTTTGGCTTGCAGACTATAGCCATTGGATTCGGAAATTGTGGTCCAACCCTGCTCTGAATCAACAACAGAACAAGCAGCCAATAAAACCAAACTAACTCCCATGAATAAGAAAAATAAATGACGTTTCATATCCTTCTCCTTTCACTCCTGTTTGCAAGCCCTGACACCTAAATTCCAACTACTCCCAGCTTTTATTTTCTGAACAAAACCTTCTCAATTCGACCAGAAAATATGAAAGCGTTTCTATCATCTTCTATATTATTTTACTATCTTATTCAACCCATTGCTAGTACAGTCAAAAATAAATTGAAAAGGACGAACTCTGAGTTCATCCTTCTCTATTGTTTATAAATCTTTGTAGGCTCTCTTTAGCAAGCAATGTAGGATTGAGAGCTTTATTTACTCTCCATAAATTGCTGCAGGCGCTGAACAGCTTCTTTGAGCGTATCCAAGTCCGTCGCATAACTAAGACGGACATTTTCTGGAGCACCGAATCCTGCTCCCGTCACCAAAGCCACGCCAACTTCTTCTAAAATTGCTGTCGTAAATTCGGTCACATCTGTATAACCTTTCATTTCCATGGCTTTCTTGACATTTGGAAAGAGATAGAAGGCCCCTTGTGGCTTAACCACTTCAAAACCTGGCACTTGAGCCAAGAGAGGATAGATGGTATTGAGACGCTCTTCAAAGGCCTGACGCATAGTCTCGACCGTTTCCTGGCTGCCAGTCAGAGCTTCGATAGCTGCATATTGAGCCGCTGCTGTCGGGTTAGAGGTCGTCTGGCCAGCAATCTTACTCATAGCCGCAATAATCTCCGGCTCACCAACTGCGTAGCCAATCCGCCAGCCTGTCATGGAGTAGCTCTTAGAGACACCATTGATGACCACCGTCTGCTTGCGAATCTCCTCAGACAGACTGGAAATTGGCGTAAATTTATTGCCGTTATAAACCAGACGTCCATAGATGTCATCTGCCAAAATCAGAATATCATGCTCCACAGCCAAATTTCCAATCGCTCTTAGCTCATCCGCTGTATAAATCATACCAGTCGGATTGGACGGCGAGTTCAAAACCAAGACCTTGGTCTTATCAGTACGAGCAGCTTCCAGCTGTTCCACCGTAACCTTGAAATTATTTTCCTCAGTGGTTTGAACAAAAACAGGAGTCCCCTCGGCCATCTTAATCTGGTCGCCGTAGCTGACCCAGTAAGGCGTCGGAATGATAGCTTCATCACCTGGATCAAGCACACTCATAAAGAAAGTGTAGAGGGAGAACTTAGCTCCGGTTGCCACCGTCACTTGATTAGGCTGGATGGTGTAGCCGTAATAGTTGGCAAAATACTCTACTACAGCTTCTTTTAGCTCTGGCAGACCACTTGTCACTGTATAAAAGCTAGCACGCCCATCCTCAACAGCTGCTATAGCAGCATCTCGGATATTCTTAGGCGTCGGAAAATCTGGCTCTCCCAGAGTCAGAGACAGAATATCCCGCCCCTGCGCTTTCAAAGCCTTAGCACGCGCTGCTGTTGCCAGAGTCACGCTTTCTTCCATCTTTAAGACACGATTTGATAATTTCATAGTCCCTCCTTGCTGACCAACTGTCCGCTTTCAAAACCAATTAGGTAGTAGGTGCCTCCCGACTTGACTTCCCAGATGGGCTGATCCTGAAAATAGCCCATAGTCACCTTATCAATAGTTCCGGCTCCATTTTCCTTGGCAATGCTCTTCGCCTCTGCCTGACTGACACCTTGGTCCAGTCGATAGACCCGAATCTCATTGGAATCTTTGGCAATCAAAACAGCTTTTTTGACACCTTTACTGGTCTTACCAAGCAGACTGTAGTAGGATTCCTGCCCATTGTAGATGGCAAAAGAATCCACTTTTTCAAGATCTGCATATTCCTTGGCCAAGCGACTGCTTGCTTCCTTAGCTGACTGCCTCGGCTGCATGGACACTTGCAAAACAGCAAAAAATGAAAAGACAAGAACGCTGAGAACGATAAAAATACCGATAAGGTACTGCCAAATTGGAAAACTGGCTTTATTTCTATTTTTATATTTCACTCCGTCATTATACTACAAATACTCCTATTTTTCTATCTTTTTTTGATGAGAATATTCACAAAATTCTAAAGCAATATCCTTGCATATGATACTATTTATTGGTAAAATATTGTTATGAAGATTACAGACGATTTAAGCAAAGAAACTCTGCTTGATTTGAAAACCATGATTGTCTTTCATAAGGCAGAAAGAACTATCCGTGCTATTGAAGCCCAAATTTTTAAAAAGCATGATTTGACTCCTACTCAGTTTTCCGTCTTAGAAACCCTATACAGCAAAGGAGAGCTGCGTATTCAGGACTTGATTGACCGTATACTGGCTACTTCTGGCAACATGACTGTTGTCATCAAAAATATGGAACGCGACGGCTGGATTGTCCGCACCTGCGACCCAAATGACCGCCGGGCTTTTTTGATTGGTCTGACGAAACAAGGTAAAGCTAAAATTGAAGCCGCCCTGCCTGATCATATCAAAAATATCCAGCAAGCTCTGTCCATTCTCGAAGAAGACGATAAGCAGGATTTGATTCGTATTTTAAAAAATTTCAAAAAATTGAGCTAAATAATTGCTAACTAGTAATTAATGTTGTAACATATATTGTAACAAGAGAAATATCTCTTTATTTTATAAAAAAGGAGACAATGCAATGTCTAAAGTATTATTCATCGTCGGCTCGCTTCGTCAAGGTTCTTTCAACCACCAATTGGCTGAGCAAGCTGAAAAAGCTTTGGCTGGTAAGGCAGAAGTTTCATATCTTGATTACAAAGATGTACCATTCTTCAACCAAGACATCGAAAGTCCTGCTCCAGCTGCTGTCGCTAAGGTTCGTGAAGAAATTTTGGCCGCTGATGCTATCTGGATTTTCTCACCTGTCTACAACTGGGCTATTCCAGGAGTAGTGAAAAACCTCTTGGACTGGGCTTCACGCGCTTTGGATCTGTCAGATCCAACTGGCCCATCTGCTCTAAATGCTAAGGTTGTTACTGTTTCATCTGTAGCTAACGGCACATCACCAGACGAAGTATTCAAGCACTACCGCAGCCTGCTGCCATTCATTCGTATGAATGTGGTAGAACCATTCACAGGTGTTGGTATCAACCCAGAAGCATGGGGAACTGGTCAACTGACTGTCGCAGAAGATAAATTTGCTGAACTCTCAGCACAGGCTGATGCTCTTTTAGCAGCCCTTAACTAAAAAGAGAAGATTATAAAAAGAAAAGAAAACTTATAAGACACTAACCCCTCGCAAAAATTGCGAGGGGTTTTAGAATACTTTACTGACAGGAACAGGTATTATAAATCAGCTAAAGAATATTTAGGATAAGGAATTTGAGATAATTTATCTTCTATTTTTGCTAGCATTTTCTCTTCTGATTCATCTATATACCCCTCAAACCAAATTTTTTCAATATCTTCTTGGTTAAAAAAGCAAGCTTGATTATCCGTCATACCAAAAGGATATACACAGCCGGAATAGTCTAAATAACCAATTTCACCCTTATTATCATAAAGAGGATAACGGTTAATAATCATAATTTTTACTTGTCCATTTTTAAGTTGGACAACACTCCCTATCGGTAGTAGCTCAGTCATTAGAAACCTCCTTTAAAAATCTTCTCGAATTCTAAGTATTTTTCTTTTTTAATCTTTTTAGAACTTTTATCTGTTTGAATAAATGGGACCTTATGAGACAAAAATAAACAATCAAGAAGCCAATATCACTTAACAAATAAGAGACATAGACACCTCTGCTTAGATACTCAGTTGCATGATAAATTGCAAAAAAGGTAAAAAACAAACCGAATACAAGCTTCGCATATACATTTCGACTAAAAATATATAAAAATTCATCCTTAATGGGGAGCGTTTCAAAGCGAAACTCTTTAAATGACAGGTCCTTCTTTGTTCTCACAAGTAATTCTACTAAATACCCAAGAATAATATAACCCAATACTAGAGAAATCAACTTCCACAGGAAGGAAAACTGGCTATTCGAAATAGAAGTAAATCCATGTAGCAGCAGAATGCTAGCTGCAGGAACATAATTCGTGAGATCCAGATGGAATGTTGGTTTATCTACATTGACATAGATTTTATTAGTTTTTGGGTCAAAATAATAGTTTCTACCCTGAAAAGCTAAGAGTTCGGTTAAATATTCTTTTTTCTTCATTTCAATTGCTTTTCCAACCTTTTAAGGATAATCAATTTTTCTAATGGCCTATTTCCAAATAATAAGAGCCCAGATACTGGGAGAAAACCAATGATAGCTATAAAAGAAATAAAGCTTCCTGAAAAATAATAATCAATTATAAATTTAATTGACGTAAAAAATAGTATAGTCCCAAAAAACAATATTCCTTTACATTGTGTTTGTTGGTTATAAAGAAAATTAGGCCAGTCAAAATATAGTTTCTGATTAAAACTTTTTATAGTTCCTTTTCTAATATTTCTTAGAACAAATATTATCAAAACTAAAACGCAGAGAACAGTCGAACACAAAATAAATATTCTGATAGGCACACTGGCAACCTGAGGTGCTGTTGCTTCTGAATAAATGTTTCGTAAAAGAAAGGAAGCAGGCAGAATAGCCCAAGTGAGATTAGGAGCTTGCTCTTCTTTCTTATCTATAGAGTATAGTTCTCCAGTTTTTCTATCATAAAAAATATTTTTATCTCTGAAATTACCTAACCAAAATACATTCTTATTCATTGATTTCTTCCAAGTAACAACGGTTCATAATCATAGCACTTCCATTCAGTAAGTAATTGGTCATACATTACCTTGATCCATAGATTATAAGCTAAAGCTCTTTATTTATTTTTTATCAATTGCTTTATTGCCGTCATTCTTTTCATAAAATTACTTTTGGCTATTGCCATATAAAATATAAAATAAAAGATAATAACTTCTATTAAATTTGTCATGGTAGGAGCGTTCAAATATTCTCTCATTTGAAAAACAGTCAAGAAAGAACTCACTGCAAATGTAATAAGCAGAATATATAATCTGTTTCTCTCTTCTTCTAAAAAATTCTTCCAACCTACATGTTCATATAATTTGGGATTAAATGCTTCAACGTTTTGCCCTAAATACTCATCTTTAAATCCAAAGTGACAGACCAAAGATATAAGAATAAGAGTCGCGCACAAAACAATTACTTTGAAAATAGGGGATTCAAATTTTATATTGTTTACTTGAACGAGAAAGGCATTCCCTAGAATTCCAAAGGATATTACTAACCACCTGAGATTAGGAAAAACTCTCTCATTGACTTTATTAGAATATACTTTTTTTCTTTTCACATCATAAAAGATGTTTCGACCTTGAAAGCCGCCTATGATAATCATAGATTTCGTTTTCTTCATTTTTCAATACCATCATATTAATAAAAAAATTAGGGCTGAGAGGACTCAAATCCTTCCTAAACTTTACCTATCCACCACTTGAGCTTCAAATATAGCCGGTTTATTGTCTACATTGGTGATGGTGATGGAGTAAGATTTGTTGTTAGTTACATCAAAAACTTTTTCTCCTTTATAACTAACAACAATCCCATCTTCTACTAAATGTATATCTTTTTGATTATTAGGAAGCTCATTCTTGTCTCCCTCGGTACTGCCTATCTTAATAATTTTCTTTTCACTTACCCCAAATAATACATCCCCAAATTTTTCAGACCAAACATTTGTACCTGATAATTTTATTTTAGCATCATTTAATTTTTTAACATTAATTCTGAACTATACTATAACTGATCCGTATTTGGAGACACTCTTAATTCAACGCTTTGACCTGATTGCAGAGTATATTTGCCGTAATTTAAAATTGCCTGAACGTACCAGACAACAAACAGACTATACAGCAGGCCAATAATAATCCTTGAACGCCTACTTTTAAAACAGCGCAAAAGGAATAATAGAGAAGTAATAAAAATTACTGAAGTTATCATTCTTTATTTCCTTTATAGACCCCATATCATATTAGGACTCTATCCATTCTGCAATATTTCATCTTCTTTCCTTTTTCTCTGCTGACCCGACAACCTGATACATAGCAACAGTACTATCATACGAAGAATCAAATAGACCAAACGAAGGATTTTCATCTTACCAAGAGCAGACAAGAAGTCCTCCCTTGCATACCCTATCTCATGGGTTAATTCCTCAATAGTCTTACCTGTCTTTTGCTCCACAATAGCTGCATTCTTTGATATTAGATAGTATCTAGTGTCTAATGTCGAAAAATTTGATTTGGACAACGATCCGTCTAAAGGAAATGAAATCGCGTAATTTTCCTTATTTGGAGTCTGATTGTATTCAGCAAAGACTTGATCATCATATTTACTAGGGTAACAAGTCATTTTTATATTTTCATAGTCCAGATGCATAATGCCATCCAAGACGTCACTAGTCCATTCTTCCGCAAAGTGATATAGTTTTGTCTTTTTATCTACCATTGGCCAAACCATAACATACCGACTATGCATGAATTCCTTGGTCAGAGCCGAGTTGCTAGCTAGACTGGTCGCACCAATCTCATACACTGACCAAACAAGCACAATGAGCATTAAGAAAGATTGAACGGGTTTTGTTTTGAAATAATTCTGAAGTAAGCTAATCTTAGCAACAGTTTCCCTATTCTGTTTTCCAAACATCTCTAAATTTTACTTCTCCCCAATTATGTAAATTAAACGAAACGAATAATCGGTTCTTCTTCATTCAATCACTTCAAGAGATCTAGTTGTTCATAAAATGTTTTTTGTTCATAAGCATGCTTAAAAGTGTCATATTGATAACGCTCATAAGCAAAATAAGAAGGAATGAGAATTAGAAGTAAGGACAAAACAATAGTCAGGTATTTATAGCGTTTGAATTTAATGAACATTTGTATCAGCCACTCTTTCTAAATAGTCGAAAAAGTATTCCTGATTTTTCCTCTTCAACAGTTTTACCATGATCTACAAGAAAGACTTCACTATTCCCTGTTCGCAATATCTCACATTTTATTTAGAAGCTAGTTGCTGTTTCATTTTTTCAAAGAACTGATTCAATTCTGTTTGAACCTGATGTAGTAGCTCTTTTTCTTGAGTCTCATCTATTTCAATTTTTTCCCCAGTACCATCTTTCTCTATAGAATCATAACTCGAATCAATTAAATTCAATTTTTTATCTAAGAAAAACGCTACATCTGTTTCTTTACCATTAATTGTAACGGAAAAAAGAACTAGAAGCTCACTGTCTTCCAAACTAGTTGGCGGGCGCACATCCAAGTTTAATTTCCCAGGTATTTTAAGTTTATTTATCCCCCATCGGCGAATCACCGGGTCATCCGGAATTCCATAGCCTGCATCTCGGATAATGTCCTCGTTGTTACCTGCGAGAATACTTCCCAGTAATTCAATTTTATTGGCAGAAGAAAAATCTGGTTCAGGTTTATCATCAGGCCAAAAGAGTAGCCAAATGACAAAAGCAGTTATTATTAAAAGTAGGATGCTTATTATTTTTTTACGTACCGACATTTTTATCTTCTCCTCGATTTAAATAATCATAAAAATCTTCTTTTGATTTTTTATGCTCGTCCGTATCTGGTTTCCATAAGAAATCCCATTTTTTCCCGTGCTTAATAAATTGTCCACCTGCTGTATTATTTTCAATAAGGTAATTAAGAAAGTTCCTACCATTTTCTTTATCGCCATTTCCCAAGGTCTGATAAAACTCGGTAACTCGATTTGTTTCATTTCTAGCAATTTCATTGTTATAATTTGCTTGAATTTTAAAAACATCGTCATACTGACCATTTTTGGATATTCTATCATAAACATTTATAGCATCTAGATCTGAAGTGAAGTCATTATCATCATATCTCGTTGAATCCACATCTCCTTTGAAGGAACTTTCATAATGTTCTGTACTAATAGGAATGTTGTCTATTCTCATAGTATTTCCGATGGTACTTAGTACATGAGCCAACAGTTCTCTCCTACCATCATTCGTAGATAAGTCTCTATCAGTCCAGGCTTGTTCTGTAAATGTCGATAATTGAATGGCTTCATGAGCAAGATCTTTCTTACTGGGAGAAGAGCCTTGTTGTTTTTCAATTTTTCTAATAAATAAGTTTACTTCTGCATCTGAGAAACCATATTCTTCTTTTAATACTTTTCGTAACTTATCGTTTTTTAATACACCTCCTAAACCAGACCAAGCTGCACGTCCTGTATCCCCAGCATAGACTGGCGAGGCAACCAATCTGTTAAATTCATAAACCACTCTCTCTTTAGACCATCCTTTTGTTTCAGCTTTTTCAAGAATTGATTGCTGCAACTGGTATAAGAGATTTGCTGTTTCAATATCAAATCCATATATGTTTACAAAATCATCCACAATCACTTTCTTTTCCTTCTCAGCTTTAGTCACTGGGATATTCTTATCCAACTTATGTGTCTCAATCTTCTGCTCTTTCATCTTCTTGGCCCAGCTCATATCTACACCATCAACTGAGTAATTTCCATCACTATCTACTAGGACTTGGCTTAGCTGGCTGGCTCCTTGGATAGCTAGACGGAGGACTTCTAGACTATCGCTGAAATATTGAGAAACCTGAGCGACAAAGAACTCCAGCTTTTCAATCTTCTCTTCCAATTCTTTGATTTGTGATTCAATTTGCGATTCTGCACTAGAAAGAATCACCAGAGACTGCATGTGAGAAACGATATTAAATGTAGCAATAGACTTCATACGCTCTAAGAAAGATTCTTTGGCTTCAATAGCCTTTTTGACAGAGGCTAGCTGCTGCTCTCTCAATTCTTTTGTCTTCTTCAGCTGATCCAGATCGAGGTTTCCGTACTCAGCTACCTGAGCATCTGCAGCTCTGTATGAATTTAACTCCGTTTGAATGTCGTCCACTGCAGCCTGTAGCTTCTTAATGGCAGGAATGATAATCTCTGAAAAGAGGCCTTTCCCTGCTGTATAGGCAGCTCCCATGAGTTCTCCTGAGTCTAGGGTGGCTATCAGGTGGTCACATCCCTGAGACAATCGGTCTGTCACCTCATTGGCCACCTGAATATTATTAGCCATGGCCTCCATCAGCTGTGAAGACTCTGACGCACTGTACTTTACTCCCATGGTAAAGAGTTCCTTTCTTTCGTCAATTTTTCTCGATTTTCATCTAATTTTTGCTGAACTTTCCTTGTCTGTTTGGAAACATTGTCCAACTCTTGTTCTACGTAGCTGTCAATTGTTTGCTGCAAGGCTTGGTTTTCTTCCCATATTTTACGATGGGTAGAACTAGTATCTGATACGGGGTCTATCAAATTTTCTATTTGGGCATTCATCGTCCAAATATCTGTACGAAAATCCATTACCTTCTCTTCATAACGCCTTTTGAGAACTAAAAGATCTTCTTCTTGATTCTCAAGCTGAATGATTTGCTTATGTAATTGCTCACGTTTTTCTTGATTTTTATCTTTTATCATCAGTTGCTCCAACGTTGCGCCTGCTCTACATCACGCTTTTCAATTTTATAAGCTATATCAGGAAATTTATTAGCCTGAATCAGGACAGCTGCGCTAAAGTCACTGACAGCCTGCAGCATTTGATTGCATGCTTGGCGGCCTGCTTCCATCCCAGCAATCTCTGTAGTATAGCTGAACTCTACCTGTTGATTTTGCTTGTCACTTGTATCTACCCCAACCAACTCACTGATAGCATTCTGAGCGGAAATAGTATCCGACTTGATTTTTCCCATAGTTCTGAAACTCCTTAGAAACTTCATTTGTTTTATAACAATTTTATCACGAAAATTTTACAAAAATATTACAAGAACCAATTTTTCCTTTTCACACTTCCTTAACATAAACCAATTTTTGTTCACTGGACAGATCAGGTCGGTAGGTGAAGTAAGCAAAGCTTAATTTCTTCATCTGTTCGATTTCTGTCACTTGGTTAGTTATTAGAGCTGTTAAAAACTCACCGCGCGCTTTTTTAGAAATGGTCGAGTGGACTTTTAGCTTGCCGCCTCGGTTTTCTAGAAACTTGAAGCCTATCATGCGCTGGCGAATTTCCTTGGAAAAGACTGTTTCAAACTCGCTGGACAGGAGGGAGAAAATCACCTCATCTTCTTCCAGAGCCTGGTCATAAGCTTCTTTCCAAAATGCCTTGAGACTCTTCCCATCTAGCTTGAGTGGCATCATAAAGTCCAAGCGATGGGGCGCTATGGGCTCCAGGGCTGGGATGACTCCGTAAAGCGCTGATGTGATGGCAAGATGCTTCTCGATATACTGACTTTCTTCCTTGGTATAGTCCTGCCTCTTGATATGGCGGTACATAAGGCCATCAAATAGATAGAGGGCTGGAGCATGCTGCGCAGTTCCTTCTCGCAGAGCCTGAATAGCTTGCCACTCTACCTCTGCTCTTTCTGGGGAAATTTTATAAAAAGATGCCAAGTCAGCTACTGACATGGTTGCCAACTCATCCAACACAACCTGAGTTTGTGCTGAAGGTGGATTCGGGATTGCAGATGGAGCAGTTAGATTCAACTCTTTCGCAGTTGGGATAAGAATTTTCATAGTTTCCTTCTTTCATTTAGTGAATATGGCGGACAACCCATTTGCCCAAGGCTGTCTCTAGTAGATAGCTGCCGATGATGAAGCCTAGCAGATTGGTCAAGATATCACCCAAGTCAAAAATGCCAAGGTGAAAGAGATACTGGCTTCCCTCAACCAGACTGATGGCCAAGGTAAAATAAGCCACATGTTTCCATGACAACTTGCAGAGAAAGCCCAGCGGAATGAACATAATGATATTCATGGTTGGTACCAGCTTATCTCCATAAATCCAATTATAGGTAAAAGACTGCAGATCTAGACTGAAGCCCTGCCAGCCGATATTTTTCAAAAAGAGGGCATAGAATAGAATGAGAAAATAGAGGACATAACTGGCTAGCACCAGCCAACGGGGAATACGCCGACTGTAGAGGCCACGAATAAAAAGTGAGCTGATAGCTGTCAAAGTCAGGATGATAGAAGCTGGTATCAGCAGGTTCCACTCTGGCTGATTCTTGTAAAAGACGACGGCTACGTAGGCATAAAAAAAGCGCATATAGAGCCAAGACCAAAAAATCAGACTGCCTAGGAAGGCTGCCATATCAAAGATTGTTTGTTTTTTCATCTAAAACCTCCCTTTCTTCTTTTTAAAATTATATCAAATTTCAAAGGGACATTCTATTTTTTGCTTGACTTTGATTTACAGAGATGTTATCATCTAGTTATAAAGACTAGATAAGAAAGTGATAAAGATTTGAACGCTCAACAAGTTTTTCCCAAGTGGGACGAATTACCAGAACTGGAGCTATATTTGGACCAGGTTCTGCTCTATGTAAACAATGTCTGTGGCTCTTCCTTTTCAGCTGCTGACAAGGGATTGACCGCTTCTATGATTAACAACTATGTCAAGCATGGCTATATTGCTAAGCCGGTCAAGAAAAAATACCAACGCCGCCAAGTAGCTCGCTTGATTGCCATTACGACCTTAAAAACGGTCTTTTCTATCCAGGAAATCTCTGCTACTTTAAATATGCTACATAAATCAGCAGATTCGCGAGAGCTCTATGATGACTTCGTTGACTACATGAATGACAATAAACTAGAGGTGGCACCCATCATTTCCACTGCCTGCCAGACGGTCAAACTCTATCAAAAGACCTTATCCCTAATCCAAGTACCAAATGAGGAGGAAGAAAACCTTGAACTACGCGCTTAAACTCAGTAAAAAACTATCCTTTGGAGAGGAAATTGCCAACGCTGTTACACATGCGGTAGGGGCTGTTCTGATGCTGATTCTGCTGCCTATTTCGGCCATTTATAGCTATGAAGGGCACGGATTGGTGGCTGCTGTCGGAACTTCTATCTTTGTCATCAGCCTCTTTCTCATGTTCCTCTCCTCAACTGTCTACCATTCTATGTCCTATGGCTCGACCCACAAATATATCTTGCGCATTATTGACCACTCTATGATTTACATCGCCATCGCTGGCAGCTACACGCCTGTCGTGCTGTCGCTGATGAATAACTGGTTTGGCTATCTCATCATTGCTATCCAGTGGGGCACGACCATCTTTGGCATTCTTTATAAGATTTTCGCTAAGAAGGTCAATGAAAAATTCAGCTTGGCTCTCTATCTGATTATGGGCTGGCTGGTCGTCTTTATCATTCCGCAGATTATCGGTCAAACCGGACCTGTCTTCTGGGGACTCATGCTGGCTGGTGGCCTCTGCTATACTGTAGGAGCTGGCTTCTATGCTCAAAAGAAGCCCTACTTCCATATGATTTGGCACCTTTTCATCCTAGCGGCCTCTGCCCTTCAATACCTTGCTATCGTTTACTTTATGTAAGAGAGAAACACAAAAACCGTCTGAGAATTCTCAGACGGTTTCTTTGTTTATGCTGATTATTGATTCATCCTTACTTTTCAGTGGTCTTCTTTGCTTATGCGCTTTTCTGACTTGCTTAAAGATTGGATATAAGATTGGAACAGCGATGACTGTGGCTAGACTGGAGCCAAATGTACCAGTAATCTCAGCTACTGCCAGTAAAAAGGCTGCTGGTAAACTACTCCCGCCAAACAGTGTTCCTGTCAGAGTGTACTTGAAGATATTGAGTACAATCTTCACCAAAGCTGCTGCTACTGCTGTCACAAGAATATTTCTTAGTTTATCCTTTCTCTGAAAAAGTTCTTCATACAGAAAATGAATCACCGCGGCCACCGCAAGTGCTTCTAACAAGATAACTGGGATTTCCGCTGCATAACCATTTAGCAAGTCAAATATTCCCAATCCGATAGCAGCCGCTAAAAAACCAAGTTTACTGCCAAAAATCAGACAGCCCACTACCACCAGTGCATTTCCAAAGTGAATAAACTGAGCTCCGACAGGAATTTTAAAAAACTGAATGCTCAAAAATATCAAAGCAGCAAATAAACTAATCATGGTTAAGGTTTGCAAATCAAGTGTTTGTTTCTTCATATTTTTCCTCCATTAAGGCTTGAAAATCAGCGAAAAGCTCTCCTAGATAGGGCTGGTAAAAAACGCCCTTCTTTGGATCTATTTGCTCTTTAAAGCTAAGTGCCAAACTCTTTTCAATAAATTTCAAAATCACAGGCAGGGCTTGCTTGATGTCAATCTCCTGAACAAAAGCCGCAGCTACAAGAGTCGTCAATATATCACCCGTTCCAAAAAATTGCTGGGGCAGAGCTGGACTGGAAAAGAGGTTAAACTCCTCTGTTGCCGCATCAAAATAGGCCACACCAATCTGATTCTCTTTCATCGGCAAGCCAGTCAACAAGACCTTGCTCGGTCCTAACTCAGCCAAACGCTTGCAGTAGTCCTCCCATCTATCTTCTGATAAACTCTCTTCGTAGGATTCTTCTAACAACAAACAGGCTTCCGTCAAATTGGGCAGAACCAAATCAGCATGTTGGCAGAGGCGACGCATATGGTCTAGATGGGCATCTGAAAATCCCTGATAAAAAGTCCCCTTGTCCCCCATGATAGGATCCACAATAAGGGGCAAACCTTTTTCCTCTTTAAAGCGCAGCAAATTTTCCACCTGTATGTCAGACTTCAAATACCCTGTTACAAGAGCTGAAAAGTCGAACTCTAGTCTCTGCCATTGTTTCAAAAATGCAAGCATCCCGTGCGTGTAATCATCTATATAGACGTCTTGAAAACCGCCTGTATGGGACGACAAAATCATGGTTGGCAAGAGGGCAACCTCTAGCTGGCAAATTGCAAAGAGTGGCAGGGCAGTTGTTGCGGCAACCTTCCCTAAGCCAGAAATATCTGTAGCCAGAATGACTGTTTTTGTTTTCATGACTCCTCCTACTTGCTCTCTATTGTAAAATATCTGAAAATGAGTTACAATATGAAAAAATCAAATCTGTATGGGGACAGTTTTATGACAAAGGCAAAATACCAACGCATCGTTGATAAGATTACTAAGGATATTAAAGAGGGAAAACTGGCAACTGGTCAGAAAATTCCTTCTGTCCGCCAGCTGGCAGAGCGTTATCACTGTAGCAAGGATACCGCGCAAAAGGCTCTGATAGAGCTCAAGTATCAGAAGTATATCTATGCCGTTCCCAAAAGCGGCTACTATGTGCTGGAGAATGCTCAGGAAGAAAAGCAGGATTTGGAGCTACCTGTGAGAGATGACCGCCACCAAGCCTACGAGGATTTCCGCCTCTGTGTAAATGAAACTCTGATCGGACGGGAAAATTATCTCTTCAACTATTACCCTCAGCAGGAAGGACTGGAGGATTTGCGGCAATCCGTGCAAAAGCTAATGCTTGACTCTGCTGTTTATGCTTCTAGGGATCAGCTGGTACTGACTTCCGGCACCCAGCAGGCTCTCTATATCCTTTCACAGATTGAATTTCCCAATCAAAAAGAGCGTATCTTGGTGGAGCAGCCGACCTACCATCGGATTAATGATCTTCTGCTAGCACAAAAACTTCCTTATGAAACCATTGAAAGGACACCGCAGGGGATTAATCTGCAAGAACTTGAGAGGATTTTTCAAAGCGGAAAAATTAAGTTTTTCTACACTATCCCGCGTTTTCACTATCCCTTGGGCCACTCTTACAGTCGGCAGGAAAAGGAAGAAATTCTTCGGCTAGCCCAGCTCTATGATGTCTATATTGTAGAGGATGACTATCTATCAGACTTTGATGGCAGGCGAGAACTGACCTTTCATTATCTAGATAATAGCCAACGAGTCATCTACATCAAGTCCTTTTCTACCAGCCTTTTCCCGGCCCTAAGGATTACTGCCCTGCTCCTTCCACCCCAGATTCAAAAAACCTTCATCGCTTACAAAAGCGCCGTGGACTACGACAGCAACCTCATCATGCAGAAGGCCCTATCGCTCTACATCGACAGTCTCATGTTTGAAAAAAATAGGCTGGCGCTGCTGCAGCTTCAAGAAGAGGAAGCAAGAAAAGCCCAGATACTACTGGAGCAAGCTCAGCTGCCGCTAGCCAGCTTTTTGACCAAGGACGGCATTCTGTTAGACTTGAGGTCACTTTTTTCAGTCAGTGCTCTCAAACACAGCAGTCTGCCGCTTGACTTCTTTGAACAGAGCTACCTTGCTAGCTGCCCTTACCAGTATGCCAAGCTGCCTTATGATAACTTAGAAGAAAATGTAGAGAAACTAAAAGACTATTTAAAATAGGTGTAGAATTCATTCGGAATTCTACACCTTTCATTTATAATCAGGTTTTTCAAGACTCCATCATCCCAGCCTGCAGTTGGTACATTTTCTTATACGTGCCATCTTGAGCTAGCAATTCTTCGTGGCTGCCGGATTCGATAATGCGGCCCTTGTCTAAGACATAAATGCAGTCGGCATCCTGAATGGTAGACAGACGGTGGGCAATGGCAATGGTTGTCCGCCCCTGCCGCATTTTTCTCAGTGAGCCTTGAATAAGTTCCTCTGTCTCTGAATCAATATTAGCTGTCGCCTCATCCAAAATCAAGATTTTAGGCTTGGTGGCGATGGTTCTGGCAAAGGCTAGAAGCTGCCGTTGACCGCTGGAAAAAGTCGCTCCCCGCTCAGTCACAGGGGAATCATAGCCTTGAGGCAGCTGACTGATAAAGCCATGAGCGTCTACAAACTTAGCCGCTTCTATGATTTCTTCTCGAGTCAGCTGCTCTTGGTATAGCTGGATATTGGAAGCAATGATACCGTGATAAAGGAAGGGATCCTGCAAAACAAGGCCAATCTTTCGCCTCAGCTCCGCCTGACTATAGTCTTTAATATCACGGTCATCAATCAAAATCTGCCCCCGCTCAAACTCATAAAAACGCAGGAAAAGATTAATAATAGAGGACTTGCCAGAGCCAGTCGAGCCCACAAAGGCAATCGTCTGGCCTTTTTTGACAGAAAAGGAGATATCCCGCAAAACATCTCGCTTTCCATCATAAGAAAAGGAAACGTGCTTGAATTCAATGCTGCCATCCTGAATTTGCAAGTTATGGTTAGCCTGCTCAGGCTCGTAATCAGTGCGATCAATGATTTCAAAAACCCGCTCCGCAGCAACCATAGATGTCTGTAAAACAGAGTAATTCTGCATAACATCAATCAAAGGATTAAAAAGCTGATTGACATACTGGATAAAGGCATACATAATACCAGCCGTAATTCCCGCCACTTGCCAAGTCAAGCCAAAGTAAGTCAGAATCACTCCATAAGCCAAGATTTTCAGCAGGGACATGGCCGGTCTCAGAAAGAGACTGTTGATATTGAGATAGCGATTGGTGAAGCCTAAATGCTGACCGTTGATTTCTTCAAATTCCCTCAGCAAGCGCTTCTCTTGCCCAAACGCCTGAATAATCCGCATCCCCTCAATACTCTCAGATAGCTTGACATTCAAATCGCTGAGTTTATTCCGGACCTGCTTCAGCTGACGATTGGATAAATGCTGATAGAGCAAGATAGAGGCTGCCATCAGAGGCAAAAAGAGAGCAATCATCAGGGTCAATTGCCAGTTGAGGGCAAACATGGCGCTCAAAGTAACAACTAAAATCAGCAAGGAGCTCAAAAAATTAGAAAAAATCTCACTGAACATATCTGCGACTGCCTGAGTATCATTGGTCAGGCGGGAAACGATAGCACCAGCTGGCGTCCTATCAAAATAAGCCATTTGCAGACGCTGGATATTGGCAAAGCTTTCCTGTCGCAAGTCCCGAACCACGCTTTGAGCCACACGCGCAAAGAAATACTTTCCCAAGAAGGTAAAAAGTACCCGCAAGAGGAAAAGGCCATAGTAAAGAGCCAGCAAAGGCAGGCCAGCCCAGGCTTGGTTACGGCCGATAAATTGATCAATAAAATAGCGGGCCAAGAGCGGCAATGCTGTTGTTACCAGAGTCGTCAGCAGGATAAATGTCAAAGCCATGCTGCTCACTATCCTGTAGCGCCACATATAGCCAAGGAGGCGATGAAAAGTTGCTTTCTTTTTCATATTAATCTTCCTCCTTCAAGCCTTCTGCCAGCTGCTGATTGTGATAAGTCTGGGCATACCAGCCCTCTTGCTCCAACAGCTCTTGATGAGTGCCCCGCTCCTTGATTCGTCCCTCTTCCATGACCAAAATCAGGTCTGCATGTACTAAGGCCGACAGCCGATGAGCTGTGATGATGGTTGTCTTGCCAGCACGCTCTGACTTCAGATTTTCTAAAATCAGATGCTCTGTCTTAGCATCGACAGCCGACAAGGAATCATCTAAAATCAGAATTTCAGGATTGGTAATAATAGCCCGACTCATCGCTAAGCGCTGCTTCTGCCCGCCAGATAAGGACAAGCCCCGCTCACCGACAACCGTATCTAACCCCTCTGGCATAGCTTGAATATCCTCATAAACACCGCATAGTTGAGCAGCAGCTAGAACCTGGCTATCTGTCAGCTGGGGATTAGCAAAGCGGATATTGTCCCGAATGGACAGAGCAAAGAGCATCTGTTCCTGTGGTACATAGCCGATAAGACGGCGCAAGTCTTTGAGGCGGTACTCCCGGATATCATGTCCATTCAGATAGATAGCCCCCTCCTGAATATCCTGCTCCCGCAGCAGCAAGCGCAGAAGAGTGGTCTTCCCTGAGCCCGTCTGACCGACAATTCCCAGTGTCTGTCCCTGCTCAATGGAAAAATGAATATCCGATAGGCTAACCTCTTCTGAATAAGAAAACTTCTGAATGTCATAATCCAATCGACCATTTTCCGCATGAGAGAGGGGTTGTTCAACTTCCTTGACATCTGACTCCTGAGCCAGCAGTTTCTCAATCCGCTCATAAGAAACAGCCCCTCGCTGGCCGATGTTAAAAAGATAGCCAGTAGCCTGCAGCGGCCAAACCAGCATATCCAGATAGGTGATAAAGGTAACCAACTCTCCTATAGTGAATTGCCCTTGGGAGATGAAAATTCCACCGAAAATCAAGGTCAAAACATAAGAAAGACCGATAAAAAGCAAAACCAAGGGGTCAAAAAGAGAATCGTACTTGGCAGCCAAAACATTTTTTTCGTAGACTTCCTGATTGGTCTTGGCAAAAGACTGAGTCTCCGCCTCCTGATAGCCAAAGGACTTGGTCACTCGAATCCCTGAAACACTCTCCTGAACCTTATTGTTCAAATCCGAAAATGCCTCTTGAGCAGCCTTAAAACTTTCATGATTTTTTCGGCCAATCAAGCCCGTACCCCACGACAAGAAGGGCATGGGCACAATGGCAATCAAGGTCAGTCGCCAGTCCAAAATGAAAAACATAGTCAGCAGGGTCACTAAGGCTGTAATAGAAGCATCCACAGCTGACATGACTCCACCACCAGCCAGACTAACAACTGCATTGATATCGTTTGTTGCATGAGCCATCAAGTCCCCTGTACGGTATTTCTGATAAAAAGAGGGAGACATGTGAGTAAAGTGCTCGAACAATCGAGAGCGCAGAATCCGTCCCAGATTATTGGACGTCCCTAAGATATAAAGGCGCCAGACATAGCGCAGACCGTACATGATAAAAGCTGAAGCAATCAGCAACAGCAAATTAAAGAGCAGCTCTTGAGAAGTCAGATGCTTGCTAGCAATTCGGTCAATAACCTGACCGATGACTCTGGGTGGTATCAGATTGAAGACACTGACCAAGGACAAGGCCAAGATACCGATGATATAGCGCCGCTTTTCCAACTTAAAAAACCAGGCTAATTTTCTAATGAGGTTCATAATTTCTCCTATTCTTACTAGTCTTTTTATTATACTGTTTTTTAAGGAAAAATGAAACACAGCGGATTGGAGCGCTGTGCTTCGATTCTATTTTTTACTGGTCAGCTGGTAACTAACAGCCAGTAAATCAAAGATTTCCTGATCGCTCAGGGTATCATTCAAGGGCAGACTGAGCCAATATTTCTTATTCATGTGAAAGGCCGGATAAATCCCCTTTTTCTGAATCAGCTCTGCCACATGGTCATTCTTAACATTCAGCACTTCAATAGCGCCGCTTCGCTCTGCTTCAAACTTAGACCAGTCTGTGGTCAGAAAAGCCCCATACCATTTTTTACTGTCCTGGTGGCGGAAAACTCCAGCCTTGGTCGAGCTCTTTCTGGACGACTTCTCCCAGAGGTACTCTATTTGCCCCTGATAAACCTCAGCCGCATGATCCCGCAGTCGCTTACTCTGCTCATAGAGAAAGCCAACCTCGTCAAAACAGTGCTGACGAATGGCCAACAGAACTTGTTGACAAGCTTCGCGAACCTGACCGACAAACTCCCCCGTCACCTGCTCCATTTTGACCTGCAGATAAACATCATCAGTATCGCAGTCAAAGACCTGATAGTCCAGCTCTCCATCTCTGATAGTCACTTCCAAACGAAAGTCACCCTTCATAATCTTCTGCGAGAAATGGTAAGCTCCATCAGACTCTTTAAAGCCGTAAGTCTGAAGCTTGTCTGGATTAGCCTTGTATTTTTCAAATAGTTCCAACATCTCCTTAGCCGCTGACAGCGCAGCTTTCCCCTCCTTAAAATACAATTTTAGTTCCATGCAGCTGTTCTACTGCCAGACTGTCTATAATTTTCTGACGATTTCCCAGATGAATGCCACCACCCGGCATGATATCAATCCGATCAGCGGCATGCTCGATTAATTCGTCCAGCCAAGCAAAATGCTCCTCAATCGGCTCATTAGCAGGTCCTCCGTGGGTCAAAATTCGCTGGACACCGTTCTCAATCAGCCAGTCCATTTCGCTAAACTGGCATTCAGCTGGGATTGAGTCAAAAGCCATGTGGAAGACTACTTCCAGTCCCTTGCAAGCCTCTAGCAGGCGCTGCATCTTCGAAACATCTATTTCGTTCTTCTTCGTCAAGGCACCAAAAACGACTCCCTGACTGCCAGCTTCCTTGGCTTTTTGGATATCAGCCAGCATAATCTCAATTTCAAGTTCCGAGTAAACAAAATCTCCGCCCCGAGGCCGAATCATTGTCATCACAGTCGCACCGTAAGGCTTGGCTAAGTCAACTGCTGCTTGAATCACGCCGTAACTGGGTGTCGTGCCACCGACAGCCAAATTATCACAGAGCTCAATCCGTTGAGCTCCCGCCTTCATAGCCTTTTCTAACAAGGTTACATTTTCCGCACAAAATTCATAAAGCATCATCTCACCTCTAATTTAATATATTGATTCTCTCTATCTATTATAACACAAGAGCTTCGCGATATCAGCTCTTATCAAATTTTCCAGCTTCTCTCTTACACCAATCAAGCCAATGGATCTGATAGTCTTCCTTGGACAAAATGCGGTTCTGTAAATCAGCTACCGAGAAGATACCTCTTTCTTGACAAGCCTGGACACAGTATTGATAAAAATCCCAGTTAAGCTCATCCCTATCATAATAGATGGGGATATGAGAGAGGCCAGCCTGATATGCCTTAAAGGCTCTGCTATGTCCATCAGTAAAGAAAATTTTGCCATCCATGCGCTTGACAGGTAAAGCTTCAAGTTCTTGTTGGTCAAAATCAATGCTAATCCTGTCCAGCTTTTCCCGTGAAAGGTAGAACTGACTGGGCTGGATCTGCGCTATGGGCAAGGTCAAATCAAGTGTATAGGACCTACCTCTCTCCCTAGCATGAGTTGGATAGAAACCAAGCGACTCAAATAGACTGCGAGAGGGCTGATTGAAATCATAAATCTCTTGAACTGCTAGTTTCTGATAGCCTAGATTGCGTGCGCGCTGTATCAAAGCAGAAAGAACTTTCTTGCCAATACCTTTCCCACGGTAGTCCGCTTTTCCTATAACAATTGGCAAATCATCTTGCCAAATGGTCACATCCCCAATGGGTAGCCAACACTCCTGCTCCCAGACCTCAATAAAATACACTTCACCTCGCGAAGCCAAATACTCATACATCCTTTGAACTCGCTCTGGCGAATAGGGCTCTCTTCTGCCATCAATCATATAAATCGTATCTGGATCTTGGTACCAGTCTAAGGCCAACTCAAACTGACCATCATAGGCCCGCAAACGCAGCTTGTCATCAATAACAATCAGCTCCTCTTGCTGGATATTAGGAATAGGCATCTTCTCTCCCTCACAATGACATTATTCAAATAATAGTATAAAAACTCCATTTGATTCGGAAGGGCTCCTCCTCAAATGAAGTTTTCTTTTTTAGATTCCATAACCCATGCTGAACTGGATTTTAGCAGCACCGTTCTGGAAGCTGATTTTATTAATACTGAATTGACTCTGCGGCAGAGCTAGAAGGAAACTATCTCCCTCCGTTGTGATAGATGAATTAGAGGCCTGCATTTGTTGCTTCAGCATGCCTGTCACCCAAGATTTAGGGATAGGAAGAGAGCCTAGCTTGGCACTATCAATTATGATGTGCAAGACATTATCCCTCACCGTCACATCCACCTCTAGGTCCAGCTTACTGCCAATGAAGAGCAATTTGACTGGATACTGGATGCGCAGCTTATTGCCTTCAATACTGTAAACACTGTTCAGCAGCTCCTGATTCTCAGAGTCAGTCAGAGAAGACTTGAGCACCTGATTAAGCTGGACGCTATTGAGAGAAACTTCTGTGCTGACTCCCTGAGCCGTCACATTGGCATTGCTCAAAGCTGGCTCAATAATACTCATCCAGGAAGCACTGCCTTGAACATTCTTTAATTGTTCACTTTGATTAACAGATGCAGGAACCAGAAACAGCACTGCTGCAAGCAACAGCACCAAAGCAATTCCCACTACTCTTTTTACCATTTTCATGTTTGTATTCCTTTAATTTGAGAAAATCCCTTTAGCCAAAAACACAGCAAGGATTTATCTTATTTTACACTATTTTTGCATAATTTTCTGTAACAAACATATTAAAAAGCTAACAATCCTGTGAGAAAAGGCCGGGACAGATAATCCCAGTCTCTCAATCACATAGCGCTAGTTTTACAAGGCTCATCATAGATAGCCTATTCTTACTTAATTACTTCCTGAGTCTTAGCATAGTTGGCTTCGACTGCTTCTTTTTCTGATTTCCACCAGTCTTGGTTGTCCGTGTACCACTTGATCGTCTCTTTGAGACCCGCTTCAAAGTTGGTGAACTCTGGCTTCCATCCTAGCTCATCGCGGAGCTTGCTGGCATCAATGGCATAGCGGAGGTCGTGGCCGGCACGATCTGTCACATGGTCATAAGCATCTGTTGGCTGTCCCATTTCCTTGAGAATCAGCTCCAGCACTTCCTTGTTGTTCTTCTCACCATCAGCACCAATCAAGTAAGTTTCACCGATTTGACCCTTGGTCAAAATTGTCCAAACACCTGATGAATGGTCATTAGTATGAATCCAGTCACGAACGTTTTTACCTTCGCCATAAAGTTTTGGCTTGATACCGCTCAAGATATTGGTGATCTGGCGCGGAATGAACTTCTCAATGTGCTGGTAAGGACCATAGTTGTTTGAACAGTTAGAAATCGTCGCTTTCACGCCAAATGAACGCACCCAAGCTTTAACGATCAAGTCTGAAGCTGCCTTGGTTGATGAGTAAGGTGAGCTTGGATTGTACTTGGTTTCAGCAGTAAATTTCTCACCTGGTCCTTCGCCATGACCTGGCAAATCTTCACGCAGAGGCAGGTCCCCATAGACTTCGTCAGTCGATACATGGTGGAAACGAATGTCGTATTTACGAGCTGCTTCCAAGAGTGTGTAAGTTCCGATAAAGTTGGTGTGGATAAACGGACTCGGGTCATTGAGTGAGTTGTCATTGTGGCTTTCTGCCGCATAGTGAACGATAGCATCAGCTTCGGAAGCCAGCTTATCTACCAAAGCTGCATCAGCAATATCTCCAACAACCAACTCAACGCGGTCGCCTAAAATTTCTTCAATATTAGCCCGATTACCCGCGTAAGTCAGCTTGTCCAGCACAGTCACATGAACATCTGGAAAGTTATTGTAAACATAGTGAACAAAGTTGGAACCGATAAAACCAGCTCCACCTGTCACGATAATTTTTTTGTATTCAGTCATTTCTATTCCTTATTTTTTTATAATTGCCTTAGATGGTGGGGACGTAAGCAAACCTCCGGTTTCATTGCTTATTTTTGAGCCTTATATCTCAAAAATCCCCTGTCATGTAACAAACTAAATAATTTGTTACATGACTTACACCACAGCGGCAATCATTTCTTTAACTCGCTGAGCTCGGATAGGAGCTGAGCTAAATCATATATTTTAGTATCAATTAATGAATCAGAAAAAATTCTTTTACAAATCTTCTTTTCTTAGTGGTTTGACATCCTTAAGTAATGGATGGTTCTTGTCTGCTTCTGATACTTCTGCTGCTTCTAAGTTTTCCCACTGGATGCCTAGAGCTGGGTCTGCATAGTTGACAAAGGCATACTTAGGTTTGAGCTCCAAAGCCCAGTAGTCATTCACCAGATAGCTATAGGAAACCGTATCGGAAAGGACTTGGAAGCCGTTTGCTACGCCACGTGGCACAAAAATCCCCTTGCTGGCATCAATTACTGTCTGGTAGGTATTGCCAAAAGTCTCACCTTCACGCAGGTCTACCCAAGTTCCCAACACCTTACCATCATCTGCGACTGAGATGTACTTGTCCCATGGTTCAGCATGAAGACCACGCAGGACATTTTTACGAGAAAAGCTGACATTATTTTGCAGTTTTCCTTCTGCAAAGAAGCTTTCAGGGAAGCCTAGCGGCAGCATTTTTTCCTTTTGGAAATTCTCCTTGAACCAACCTCGGTTGTCTCCACGAACAGGGATATCAAACTCCAACATTCCAGGAATTCCAGGAACCTCACGCGCTGCTAATTCCTTATCAAAAAATTGTTCCGTCATCTTCTTATTCTTCTCCAATCAAGCGCAAGAGATAGTGGCCATACTCATTCTTTTTCAACGGCTGCGCCAATTGATGCACTTGCTCTTTAGTGATATAGCCCATACGATAGGCAATTTCTTCTAGATTTGCCACCTGAACGTTCTGCATACGCTGAACTGTTTCGATATATTGAGCGGCTTCTAAGAGACTTTCGTGAGTTCCTGTATCCAACCAGGCAAAACCACGTCCCATGAGCTCAACAGACAAATCACCACGATCCAAGTATGCCTTGTTGACATCTGTGATTTCCAGTTCTCCGCGAGGACTTGGTTTGATGTTCTTGGCAATTTCTACAACATCGTTATCATAGAAATACAGTCCTGTCACTGCATAGTTAGAGCGCGGCTGTTCCGGTTTTTCTTCGATGGAGATAGCATTCATATTCTCATCAAATTCTACTACACCAAAACGTTCTGGGTCCTTGACATGATAGCCAAAAACAGTTGCTCCTTTTTCCTTAGCTGCAGCATTTTGGAGCATTTTACTCAGACCTGGTCCATGGTAAATATTATCCCCAAGAATCAGCGCCACGCGGTCATCTCCAATGAAATCAGCCCCAATGATAAAGGCTTGTGCCAATCCGTCCGGACTTGGCTGCTCTGCATAAGAGAGCTTGATACCAAACTCAGAGCCATCACCCAGCAGATCCTCAAAACGAGGCAGATCCGTCGGAGTGGAGATAATCAAGATGTCCTTGATACCAGCCAGCATAAGAGTTGACAGTGGATAATAAATCATGGGTTTGTCATAAACCGGCATGAGCTGTTTTGACGCAGCGCGGGTCAATGGATACAAACGTGTACCAGAACCACCTGCAAGAATAATACCTTTCATATGAGTTTCCTCTCTTAATGTATTCTCCTTATTCTACCATTTTTGAAAGCGGATGTCATCCTTTTCACTACCCTTAAATAAAAGAAAAAGAGCGGAAATTCCGCTTTCTTCCGCTCTTTGATTCCAAGTTGGTATCACCCCAAAGCCACATCCAAGACCATCATGAGAACAAAGCCCACCATCAGACCTAAAGTCGCCACATCAGTATTGCCATTGGTCTGCGAATCCGGTATCAGCTCCTCTACCACCACGAAAATCATAGCACCCGCCGCAAAGGAAAGGGCATAAGGCAGAATAGCCGTCATAGCCATAACAGCAACTGCCCCCAGAACAGCCCCGATTGGCTCTACAATCGCGGACATAGAACCCCAGTAAAAGGCTTTAAGCCGAGACTTGCCGTCCGTCCGAATCGGAATGGATAGAGCCGCTCCTTCTGGGACGTTTTGCAGGCCAATTCCCAAAGCTAGACCAATCGCGCCGACAAAGGCTTCTGGACTAGGATTGGCGGCCAAAGCACCAAAGGCTACACCTACTGCCAAACCTTCTGGGAAATTGTGAATGGTAATGGCTAAAAAGAGTAGGGCTGTCTTGGACAGCTTCTTTCGGCTATGCTCAGGAACACTCTCTGCCTCCGAAATATCCTTGCTCAAGTGCAAGTGAGGCACTACTGCATCAATCAACCGCAGGAAAAAACCTCCTACTAAAAAGCCAATCGTTGCGGGCAGCCAGGACAGCTTGCCATAAGAACTTTGGGCATACTCAATCGACGGCGCCAGAAGCGACCAAAAAGAAGCCGCAATCATAACGCCTGCCGCAAATCCCATCATAATATCCAGCAGCTTGCGACTGACTTGTTTAAAGAAAAATACAACAGCCGAGCCTACAATGGTACATCCCCATGTAAAAAGCCCAGCCAAGAATGCCTGCATAACCACAGGCTGCGATCGTAACCAGTCCATAATTTCTCCTTATCCTCTGAAATCAATCATACAAAATCGTCTTGGTTTCCCCGATACAGTGCTTTTCCTCATTCCAGTAATGAATCCGCTCGAAAGAGCCTTTCCGCCAGTAGAGAGGCAGACGTTCACGTATGTCGTCCTGCATATCTATTTGGTCAAGTTCCGAAATCTTCCACCATTTGGGCTCCCCTTCATGATCGTTTCCCCTGACTTGCCCTTCAAATGCAGTACAAAGAAAATCGTAATACACATACCGTTCTTTTTTACTTGGATTGGTGAAGCCTGAAATCCCCTTCAATTCCAAGTTTAGAGCAGTCAGCCCCGTTTCTTCTTTTAACTCGCGCCTTGCAGCTTCGAAAAAAGATTCTGGAAACTCTTACGAAGGTAAAAAGCTAAGCTTTTTCCATCACCAACCTTCACCAGTCTATCCCCAGACTGGTGAAGCCGCCTGGTTGTATCCACCCTTTAAAGTTATCATGCTGGCGATTAAGCAGTAAAATTTAATCATCTTTTTTCACACAAACATTGACCCAATTCAAAATAGTTTCTGTCATTTCAAACCTTCTTCACATACTGCTCAATAGGATAGTCAGCTGGATTCAGCAGCCCCGCTTCTCCCAAAGCCATCTGGGCCAATTGGCGTCCGATAAGCGGGCCAGTTGTCAGACCAGAAGAGCCTAATCCGCTGGCAGCGTAGACATTTAGCAAATCTGGTACAGCTCCGAAGAAAGGCGCAAAGTCACTGGTATAAGCCCGTATTCCCACGCGCTCACCTAGAATCTCTGCATTAGACAACCTTGGCAAGTAAGTTTCCGCTTCTCGCTGCAACTGATCCAGCACTTTCTTATCTACCGTTAAATCAAAGCCCTGATCATTTTCATGACTGGCACCGACACTGACCTTGCCTGCTAGAAAAGGAATGATATCCAGCTCGCCCTCAGGCATAACAACTGGGTAGTCATCCGTCTTTTCAGCCAGCTTAAAATCACGAAGCTGTCCCTTTTGAGGCCGAACATCCGTCTCATAGCCCAGTGGCTGCAAGATTTCTCCTAGCCAAGCACCCACAGCTAAGATAATACAGTCAAAGCTCCGACCGTCCACAAGAAGTTGCTCTCCATCTACTGTCAAGCTTGCCTTTTTCTCAACCAACTCTGCCTTGCTTGCTTTCAGAAGCGTCTCCGTCAAGAGTGCTCCCTCCACACGGGCAGCGCCGGAAGCGTAGAGAAGTCGCTCGAAGCCTTGCAAGTCTGGAAAATTCTCCTGCGCTTCCTGACGACTGAGAAGACTCAATTCCCCTATTAAGGGCGACTCTTCCCGGCGATTAGAAGCTAAATCATAAAGCTCCTGCAGCTTGCTCTCATCCTTTTTCAGCAGATAAACACCTGTCTGTTGGTAAAAATCTGTCTGGATTCCAGCATCTTTCAGTTCCGCAATCAAGTCCTGATAAAAATCAGCGCCCAAACGCGCCATCCTGTACCAAGCCTTATTGCGCCGCTTGGAAAACCAAGGACTGATAATGCCAGCGGCTGCCTTGGTTGCCTGCCCCTTGCCCTCATCAAAGACAGTCACTTCCACATCTGGGGATTTGGACAGATAATAAGCCGCTGTTGAGCCGACAATCCCAGCTCCAATCACTGCTACTTTTTTCATGTCGCTCCCTCTCAAATATGTCGGAAAGGATTGGTAGAAGACTGACTAGCCAGAATCTCAATCTCCCATCCTTCTTCTTCCTTCCAAGTATCAAGCTTTTCTTTCAATTTTTCCGTAAAAAGAACCTCGATATGGTGTCCAGGATCCAGCGCCAAAAGCCCCTCTGTCAGCATTTCCTGAGCTGTATGATAGTAAATATCACCTGTAATGTAGACCTGCGCTCCCTTGGCAATAGCTTCCGGATAAAAGGACTGACCGCTGCCACCACAAATAGCCACATGCTCAATCACGCGTTCGAGATCTGTTTCATCATAAGTAACCAGACGCAAACTATCTAGTCCAAAAGTTTCCTTGACCTTAGCCGCAAAATCCCCAAAAGTCTGAGGAGCAATCTTCCCCACGCGGCCAATACCGTAATCTGGCCCCGTCTGACTAAGATAACTTGTCTCCTCAATCTCAAGAAGCTGGCAGAACCAGTCATTAAGACCGTCCTCCACAACATCGATATTGGTATGACTGACATAAACAGCAATATCATGCTTGATGAGGTCTAAAACGATTTGATTTTGTGCCTTATCCGCTACTAGGTCCTTTAGTGGGCGAAAAATAGGCGCATGCTTAACGATAATCAGTCCAGCACCTGCCTCAATAGCCTCCGCCACCGTTTGCTCACGAATATCCAATGCCACTAGAACCTTGTCCACTTCCTTATCCAAAGTCCCGATTTGCAGGCCTGAAATGTCGCCCTCAATGGACAGTTCTTGCGGGCAATAGGCTTCATAACGGGCGATGATTTTACTTGCTAGCATGGAGCACCTCCTTGATACTTTCGATTTTTTGGGACATAGCAGAGCGTTCTAGCCCATTTTTTTCTGGGATATGGGCCAGAGCTCCTTCAAGTTTCTTCAATTCTTTCTGCCATCTTAACTGAAAAGCAGGTGACTGTTGCTTCATCAGAAAAGGTCCGAAACGCTTTTCTTGCTCTGTCAAAGTTTGCTGGCCAGCTTCTGCCACTAAGATTTCGTAAAACTTACCAGCTTCTTCTAAGACTTCCTCAGCCAGCAAACGAAAGCCGTTAGATACCAGCCAGCTGCGGAGCTCATCCTCTCGGTTATTAGGCTGCAAAATCAAGCGGGAAATAGCTCCAAGCTTAGCTCTGCCATTTTCCAAAATCTCCGAAATCAAGCGACCGCCCATGCCAGCGATAACGATGGTGTCAATCTGATCTCCCGCTTCCAAAGCTGCCAGACCATTGGCCAAACGAACCTCAATCTGCTTTGTCAGCCCATGCTCTGCCACATTTTTCTGGGCAGACCGAAAAGGCCCCTCTACCACTTCTCCGGCCAGAGCCTTCTCAATCCGTCCCTCCTGAATCAGGTAAATAGGCAGATAGGCATGATCACTCCCAACATCCAGCAACTTTGCCCCATCCGGCACAAAAGCAGCTACTCGCTCCAAGCGTTGGGAAATAGTCTTTTTTTGCATGGCTTACTCTTTTCTAAACATTCTTCTATTCAGTATATCATTTTTAAGGGCATAAAAAAAGCAGCGGAGGAAAAATCAGCTTGTTGATAAACTGATTTTGTCTCGCCACTTGTCACTTTTTTATTTGATTTCTTGATACTCGACTGCCAAACCACGCTGGACTGCTGGACGAGCCGCAATCTTCTCCACCCAAGCAGATAGGTGCTTGTAGGAGGTGGCATCCAAGAACTCAGCTGCGCCTGGGTAAAGCTTATCCTGCACCAACTGACCATACCAAGACCAGATAGCAATATCAGCAATACTGTAGTCATCTCCAGCGATATAAGCTTTCTTGGCTAATTCTTTGTCCAACAAATCCAGCTGTCGCTTGGCTTCCATTGTAAAGCGGTTGATAGGGTATTCTAGTTTTTCTGGTGCATAGTGAAAGAAATGACCAAATCCGCCCCCCAAGAAAGGAGCCGCTCCTGTCTGCCAGAAGAGCCAGTTGAGCACCTCAGTCCGACCAGCCAAATCTGACGGAATAAGCTTTTCAAACTTCTCTGCCAGATAAAGCAGGATATTCGCCGACTCAAAGACAGGAATCGGCTTATCAGCTGACTGATCCAACAAGGCCGGAATCTTAGAGTTGGGATTGATTTTCACAAAATCTGAGCCAAATTGGTCGCCGTCCATGATGCTGATCTTATAGAGGTCATAGGCAGCCTCTGTCACACCTGCTGCAAGTAGTTCCTCTAGCATAATCGTCACCTTGACCCCATTAGGAGTCCCAAGTGAATAAAGCTGAAAAGGCTCTTTACCGACAGGAAGCTTCTGCTCAAAGCGCGCGCCAGCAGTAGGCTGATTGATACCTGAAAATTTCCCTTGGTCGCTGTCCGCAGCAGACCAGACTTTTGGCAATTGATACGTCATACTTTTCTCCTTTTTTATAAAACCAAGGGCCTGTCATATCTAACAGGCCACTATAAATCTAATAAAGTCAGTCCTTCCACAAATTCATGGCATTGAGGAAATCATCTGAAACTGTCACATTTTGAGGGTTAGCTGCTTCACGTTCTTCCCGTTTGGCTTCAACCTGAGCAAGCGTAGTGATGCCTTCCTTGCGCCAATTACGCAATATAGCCTGAATATACTTCCAGTTGGCCTTGCCATTAAACACAGCCTCACGAAGGGCAGCCTTGACCAAGTCAGGATTGGTTTTGTCGTCTTGAACAGTCTTGGTCAAGTCCTCAATTTCAAAGGGTGTCAGGAGACGGCCCAACTCCTGCTGAAAGGTCTCAACCAAGTCTTTCAAAACATTCTGAGGTGCCTTTGCCACAGTCTGCGGAACACTTTTGGCTGCCAGCAGTTCATCCAGCTTTTCCAAAGCCGGCGAAGCATCAAAGATAACCTCTGTCTCTCCATTCAGCTCAATGGTCTTATACTGCAAGAGACCTTTCTCCGTCAGATGGGACATAGAGCGATTGACTTCTGACAGAGTCTTGCCAATATGCTCCGCAATCTGACTAGGCGCCAACTCTTCCAGAGAAGTCGTATTTTGCAGATAGAAAAACTGCCAGACTAAAAAATCATCGCTGGAATCAAAGATGTCCTTAAAATGTAAAAGAAGAGCGCTCGGGATTACTAGATTGCCCGATTTAAAAGCTGATAAATAAGTCATGTCACCTCTTATAGATAAGCAAAAAACGATACATCATTTTCAGGACTTTCCCAGTCAAAAGGTGTCTCCTGATAGACAGCATAATTAACCCAATTGCTGAAAAAGAGTGCCGCGGCCGAACTCCAACACAAGGCCGGTGTCGCATGGACATCATCGTTTTTGAAATAATTCTCTGGAATGTGTGGATTCTTCCCTGCCTTCAAATCGCGGAAATACTCCTTGGATAAAGTATCACGGTCGTATTCCATGTGACCGAAGCTATACACCTCTCGTAAGTCCCGGCTAGCCAGCACAGAGAGGCCCGTATCCTCTCCATACGAAAGAATCTCCAGATTGGTCAGATTGACAATATCTTCCTTCAGAACTTCAGTATGACGGGAATGCGGCGCATAAAACTCATCGTCAAAGCCACGGAAAAGCAGATTGCTGCTGTCAGCTGACTGGCTATAAACACCCGATAATTTGCGCATCATCTGGTGCTTGTCCACGCCGTAGCGAGCGTAAAGTCCAGCCTGAGCTCCCCAACAGATATGCAGAGTCGAAAAGACATGGGTCTTGGACCATTCAATCACCTGCTGGAATTCTTCCCAGTAGTCCACTGCTTCAAAAGGCAGATGCTCTACCGGTGCACCAGTGATAATCAAGCCATCAAAATAGCGATTCTTAACCTCATCAAAAGTCTTATAGAAAGTCTCCATATGCTCTGCACGTGTCGTTTTAGACTGGTGAGAGCTCATGTAGAGGAAGTCAATAGTCAACTGCAGCGGAGTATTAGCTAAGTGGCGCAGTATCTGAGTCTCTGTCACCATTTTCTGGGGCATGAGATTGAGTACCAGAATATTCAGAGGGCGGATATCCTGATGATCAGCCCTATCATCATCCATGACAAAGATATTCTCAGAACTTAAAATATCAACAGCTGGCAGTTTCTTATCAATCTTAATTGGCATGAAAATATCTCCTTCAATCGTTAGAAAGGCTTGGAAATACTTTTCCAGCCTATTCTTTGTTTATCCAATGTACTTTCATTATACTGAAAGGAGATATAGTTTTCAATTATACTTTTTCTCTAACTAGATATAGCTAGAAACTATGTATTAATAGTGCATCAGAACCTTGTAGTCGTAATCGCCGATAACTTCGCGACCCTTGAGTTCATCAAGCTCAATAAGAAAGGCGCAGCCAGCCACTACACCGCCAAGACGCTCAATCATCTCAATCGTTGCCTTCACTGTTCCACCAGTCGCAAGAAGATCATCGACAATCAGAACGCGCTGACCTGGCTTGATAGCATCGGCATGCATGGTTAGGGTATCAACACCGTACTCTTTTTCATAGTCAGCTGAGATAACCTCACGAGGAAGCTTACCAGGCTTGCGGACTGGAGCAAAGCCGATTCCTAACTCAAAGGCAACTGGACAGCCCACAATAAAGCCACGAGCTTCCGGTCCAACGATCATGTCAATCTTCTTGTCTGTAGCATATTGCACAATCTCACGAACAGCGTAGCTATAAGCATTTCCATCTGCCATCAATGGGCTGATATCACGGAATGTCACGCCTTCCTTTGGATAATTTTCGATTGTTGCAATGTAGTCTTTTAAATTCATGATATACTTTCTTTCAAAAAAATTTTTTACTCTCTATTATATCACTTTTTCATCCAAATGGTAATAGAAAACTTACTTTTTTAGGGGATAGATTATTTAATTTGAAAGAGTATGCTTCATTTATTTATAGACCATCATATTGAGGACAGGATTGAGTTGGTTATTCTTTATAATTTCTTCTTCTGTCAACTCAAAGAGCGAAACTTCCTTTTCCCTAACATGCTGAGCCATAGATCCAAGACACTCACTTTTTAACGATATTACCTACACAATTTTCAGTCTGATGCCATCAAATAATCATAAATCTCCTGCACAGTGCCCAGTGCCATGAGTTCTTGTTCTTTGACTAGGCGCTTGAGGTCTTGGTAAATGTGACTGCTGTCAATTTCTTTCTTTTCAGCTTCCTTATTGACTGTCATGACACCTTCTGTGATGCTGACAAAGCCCAACTCTTCAAAAATCTGAATCATTTTGACCAAGAGAATCGGGTCAATCTTCAGGTAAGCTGCTAGATCCTTGAACTTATAACGAACGTCAAACTCGGGGAACTGATAGATTGTCTTGTAGAGTTTAGCAAACTGCTCACGGTTGCCATAACCTGTCAGATAGTATGGCTTGGCAATCTCATTTTTAAAGTAAATCGCTTCAAAATCCTGAGACTGAAGAATCTTCTTCAAAACCTGCAAATCATCAGGCAGGTCATAAACTACAACTGCTCTGCTATTTGTCAAATCCGGCAATTCCTCTGTGAAACGCAAGACAGGAACCTTGTCAGGCAGCGTCGCATTTTTGCTGCGGATATTAAAAAGCTGAACGCCGTCCACACGGGCATCTACCAGCATGAGCTGGAGACTGGTTTGTCCATTCCATTTATTGACAGAGAGGCTGACAGCCAGCTCCAGATTCTTGGTTTGGGCAAACTCTGTCGCCAGGCTTCCTTGCCCAAAAGCGACTACTTCAAAAGTAGCATCTTGCTGAGAAATTTTCAGCTTGAGGTGGCTATTGCCAGCCCCCATAGTCCGAGCATTGTCCACTTTAAAGTCCTTGATGTAAAAAAGCGGCTTCTTATTGTCCATACCAAAAGGCGCCAGTTTTTCGAAGCTTTTGAGCGTATCAAGGGTCAGTTCTGGCAGATACAGCTCCTCGTCTAAGTACAGGGCTGTTTTACCAGTCAAATCCAAATCATTGTCTAAGATATACTCTGTCAAGATATCAGCAAGCTCCACCAGTTTATCTGCTTCGAGAGTCATCCCAGCTGCTCCGGCATGGCCGCCAAAAGCTACAAAAAGGTCACGGTGGCTGTCCAAGGCCTCAAAGATATTGACTGCTTCAATACTACGGGCGCTGCCCTTAGCGATGCCATCCTCGATATTAAGCACTATGACTGGCTGGTGCAGCTCTTCCAGCAAGCGCCCAGCGACAATTCCTAGCACACCGGGATTCCAGCCTTCCTTAGCCAACACCTGCACTGGTCTCTTAGGGTCCAACATGGTTTGTGCTTCTTCATAAATCTGCTGAACGATTTCCTTGCGCTCGTCATTTTTCTGGTTGATCATGAGCGCAATGTCACGAACTTCTTCGTCGTCAAATCCTGTCAAAAGCTCAATCGCAGGATTGGGATCATCCAGCCGTCCCAGTGCATTGAGTCGAGGAGCAAGCTGGAAGCCAACCGTTTCTTCGTCTAGCTCATCTGGCTGAATGCCTGCGATTTTGAAGAGTTCCTGAAGACCCACCCGCTGGGTATTTTTGAGGACGGAAAGGCCGTATTTGACCAAAATCCGATTTTCTCCCGTCAGACTAACCATATCGGCAATGGTACCGATGGCTACTAAGTCTAAAAGTTCGACTTGGACTTCTTCCAGCAAGGCTGTTGCCAACTTAAAAGCCACTCCACAACCAGCCAGATGCTTGAAAGGGTAATCCGCTCCGCTATGTTCCGGATGGACAATCGCATAGGCTTCTGGAAGCTCCTCAGGCATGGAATGGTGATCCGTCACGATGACATCTACGCCCAGAGACTTGGCCAGTTCGATAGCTTCAAGGCCCGCCACTCCATTATCCACTGTAATAATGAGCGAGATGCCTTGATTTTCAATAAAATACTTATAAACACTGCTATTAGGACCATAGCCATCCGTAAAGCGATTGGGCAGATAGACCTGACACTCAGCCCCCAGCTGCTCCAAGGCTTCCTTGACAATCGATGCCGAGGTCATCCCATCAGCATCATAATCGCCATAGATCAAAATCTGCTCGTAATTCTCAATCGCTGCACGAATGCGCTCCACTGCCCGCTCCATATCATGCAGGTCATAAGGGTCATGAAGCTGGTCTAAACTAGGCTCCAAAAATTCCTGTAAAGCCTCTTCAGTCTGCACACCCCTTTGGTAAAGAAGACTGGCAGCGGCGGGGTCCAATCCAGCTTTTTTAGCCTTTTTTAAAAATTTTTCGTCTGTAAAATTTGTGGCAAACTGCCAGTCGTATTTTGAGCTAATCATGATAAGTGAAACACTTTCTCCGTTCAATCTTGTCTGAATATTATAACATGAAAAGACTGGTTCAACCAGTCTCAAACTTCTTATCTTCGAGCAAGGTTCTCAGCCTCACTCATCTAGGTAAAGCCCCTTAGCAACGCTTTTATCAATAACTTCCTGGGCTAATTCCCAAAGAGTTTCAGAGGTTTCTTGTATAAAGGATTTTTTCGCAACAACCTGCGACTTGGTCAGGCCATGAGGGTTATCATGAGGCTGAGCGACTTCCAAGTGATTGAGCAGAGGGACCAGAGCATCCAACACTCGGGCATATTTAGCCTCTATGCTAATGCCAGTCTCAAACTCCTGCCAAAGCTCTAAAAAGGAATCCTGCTGATCTAACGGCAACTTGCCCAAACTGATTTTCAAGGACTCAAGCTCTCTATCGTAAGAATCGCTCTTCCCTACATCGTCAAAGATAAAAGTATCGCCAGCATATATTTCGCCCAAATCATGAATCAGTAACATAGACATGACCTTTTCCAGATTAACTTCTTCGGGGATATATTCTCGAAAGACTAGCGCCATGAGCGCACCCTGCCAACTATGCTCAGCAGAATTCTCAAAACGATAGGCGTCCAAGGTTCGATTGTTGCGATGAGTGGCTTTCAGCTTTTCCAGCTCATTGGTAAAAGCCAGCTGCTGTTGTAGACGTTCAAGCATGTAGAACTCCTTTGAAATATTTTATAGTTAATTCTATTCAAAATTGATAGTTGCTCTTAACGCTCTATATGATCATCTTCAAAAAACTAAACTTTCACTTCTTTTCTGTTTTTTTTCCTTGCCATCGAATCACCAACTCTGATGTCAGGTGGGTCAGGATAATCGTCAGAAGGAAGGCCCAACGGCCATTTTCCCACTTGGTCAGCTGCTGGGATTTGAGCAGAAAGAAAGACAACTCAATAAAGATAGGATGGAGGAAGAAATAAAGGATACTTAGATCTTTTAAATGTCGCCAGTTTTTTCGCGCTTCCACCGTGTTTTTAACAGCCAATTGAATAAGAAAAGCGTAAAGGGAATGAGAGCAAAGAAAAAATTTTTATCCAGTCCCTGCCTCATGTAAACCAGAACTCCTTCACCTACTAGGAAAAGACTTGCCAACAGAAGAAACAGCCAGCGTTTCTTCTGAAATAAGGCTATCTGCCCGTAATCAGCTAGAAAGTAGCCTAAATAGATAAAAATAGGCGTATAGAAGAGGCCATTCCTGCTAGTGAAAAAGAGCTTGGCATAAGCATCATACCAGTCCGTCAGCAGACTAGGCGCCAGATAGGCGTGATATGTCTCAATAGCACCTAAGACGTAGAGAATTAACAAAAGGGAAAATGTTTTCTTGGGACCCAACTTCCTATACAAAAAATGGACCAGCAGCAAGCCTAAGATAAAGGCGGGGATATACCAGAGCTGGTAACTCATTCCGATGTAGAGGAGCGCTGCTAGAATAGCCAGAGGAGCTAGGTAGAGGGGCAAATGCAGTGATTGGAAATAAGTCAAGGCGTAGGGAAGGTAGACCAGACTCCAAAAACCATAAACCTTTAAAATGCCTTTAATATACAGAGTTAGTTTCACAGCTTGAGGCTCTTGCTTCCAGTGTACTCGGAAAAAATAGGCTGAAGAAATTAAAAAGAAAGGGACCGCCATGCGGCCAAACATACTCTTCTGAATAAAATGTAGAGCTTCATGTTCAAAAAGCCTCTGGCAATGGACCATAATCACCAAAACAGAAGCAATATATTGAAAAAGGCTGAGCAGGGCATAATTGACAGGTTGCTCTGGCTCTATGACTCCTCTCCTTTGCATCAAGCTTTCTCCTTACGAGGTTTGTTTAAGATGTAAATGAACACTTTTTTCCTTTGACCTAGGAATTGACTAGCCAAACATGCTGAAAGGCAGCAATGTCCCGATAAGGAGATTGGTTGCAGACTGCTAGCTCCATCTCAAGCATCTTTTCAGCCCAGTCAGGGGCAATTTTGTAGTCATTGGATTGCAGCCCGTAAAAAATCCGTATCCCTTGATAATCCTCAACTTCTAATGGGAGACCTGAAATCACATCTTTGGCCTGATAGACCTTTGCAGCTCCCATGCTGTGAGTTTGATATTCCTGACCCGCCAAAAGCTGCTGGGCCTTTTCTGGATCATTTTCAAAAACCACCGTATGCATAATTCGCCCAATCTCGTGATGCTTGACCAGAGAAATTTTGCCGTATTTTTTTAAGAGGCGGGAAAATTCTGTCAAATAGAGAGCAGGGTCAGATACATACTCTAAGACATTATGACAGATGATGACATCAAAAGACTGATCTGGCAATTCTTGCAGAAGGTCCAAGCTGCCTTGCAATTGCTCATAATAAAAGTTCTGCTTGCGCTCGGCAATCATTTCTGAACTCGGCTCGATGGCGGTCACTTGGTTCTTTTCCGCTAGAAAATCAGCCACAATTCCAAAACCACTGCCGAAATCAAGAATTTTCTGGCCCTTCAGCGACTCTAGAAAGGCAAAAACAATATCATACTGAAGCTTGCCCCAAGGCGCCTGCAGATGAGCCTTGTAGGCTTGTAGATTAGCTGTCATAAAACCTCACTTATAGTTAAACATATTGGCTGCCATCTTGTCGGCCATTCTTGGAAAAAGGGTATAAAGCTTGTGGGCTAGATTGAGAATCCCAGGTAGATTAATTTCCCGCTTCTTTTTGCCAAAGGATTTGACAATTTTGCCTGCTACAAAGTCAGGCTCCAAGATATACTTGTCCACTGCTTTTACATAGGAACCGTCAGGATCCGCTTGATCGAAAAAGGAAGTTTTGATAGGACCGGGATTAACTGTCGTGACATAAACCCCAAAAGGCAGGAGTTCCAAACGTAGGGCATTAGAAAAGCCAATAGCCGCAAACTTGGTCGCCGAATAAAGACTGGACTTGCTACTGGCAATGAGGCCGGCCATACTAACGATATTGACGATATGTCCTTGACCTGCCTGCTTCATGCGAGTCCCAAAGATACGGGATAGGTTCATCAGGGCAAAGGTATTGACTTCAAACATGGCCTCGATATCGCTTGAGCTGATTTTGTCAAATTCTTCAAAAATCCCATAGCCAGCGTTATTAACCAGAACATCGACATGGCCGTATTGACCATCAATTCGCTCAACAAATCTCTTCAGGGCAGAGCTGTCTGTAATATCCAGCTCTACCAAGTCAAGATTTTCTTTTTGTCCATATAATTTTTCCAGCTTGTCCTTGCTCCGTCCGACCAAAATCAGTCGGTCATGGGGCAAAAGCTTAACAATTTCCTGGGCCAGTCCACCGCTAGCCCCTGTGATGATGATGGTGCGCATCTCTATCCCTTTCAAAATGTTAATCGTTTTAATGAAATCTCTTTCCAGCTAAATAGTCAGCATAGGCTTGATCAATGACCGGAGCAAAAAGATGATAATCCTCCCAGTCACCTAAAAATTCCAAAGGTAGGTCGTACAAGTCATTGACTACAAATTCAGAATAATCCTTCATATACTGATATTCATAATAGTCGTTCACAAAATCCTGAAAGTCCTTTTTGACATCCATTGTTCCCAATTTACCTTCGCACCAGTCTAGGACATAATCGACACCTAAAGTTTGCTCGTCTTTGACACTTTGGAGTACATTTTCTTCATCAGGAGACATCATTTCTTTTGCATCATGCTGTATGAGCCAAGTCACGAAGAAACCAATATGATTCGAAGCCCATCGATAAATATCACGATAATCATTCTTCGTTAATTCTTGTTTTTTTAATTCATTACTAAAAAGGTAATTGGCTAAGGCATCATCAAAATACCAGTCAGCTTTATCTAATAAAACATTTTTAACACTCATCTTATTTTCCTTTTATTTTTAAGTATTATACCATATATAAGTGACGAACTATATCTCCACCTCTTCCAAGTCCTTAACCACATGGACCTTTTCAAAGACAGCACTGGCATCGCGACGCATTTGGCTGATGTCCTTAGCCAAAAAGCGAGCACTGATATGATTGAGGAGGAGGCGCTTAGCGCCAGCTTCCTTGGCTACTTCTGCGGCTTGCATATTGGTAGAATGACCGTGATTACGGGCCAGTTTTTCATCTCCCTTACCATAGGTCGCTTCATGGACCAGCACATCTGCTGCCACTGCCAGACGGACGCTGGCAGCAGTCTTACGGGTATCACCTAGAATAGTAATGGTCTTGCCTGGACGAGGGGCTGAGATATAGTCTGCTGCGATGATTTTCGTTCCATCTTCTAGAACGATGTCCTGACCGTTCTTGACTTTACCAAAAAGGGGACCAAAGGGAACGCCTGCCGCCCGCAACTTGTCCGCATCCAGCGTTCCTTCCAGATCTTTCTGCATCACCCGATAGCCCACACAAAAAATCGTATGATCTAGCTTATCCGCATAAACAGTAAATTTGTCCGTTTCCAAAATCTTGCCTAGACCGTTTTCATCAAACTCATGAAAAACAATCCGATAAGGCAATCGAGAGCCAGAAGCACGCAGACTTGATAGAACAAAGCTCTTAATGCCTATGGGACCATAGATGTCTAGGTCAGTCTGCTCTTCATTAGCCTGAAAAGAACGACTAGATAGAAAGCCTGGTAGACCAAAAATATGGTCGCCATGCAGATGTGTGATGAAAATCTTGCTAATTTTACGAGGTTTAATCGTTGTCTCCAAGATCTGGTGCTGGGTCCCTTCACCGCAATCAAACATCCAGACTTCATTGATTTCTTCCAAAAGCTTGAGGACGAGACTAGATACATTGCGAGCTTTGGAAGGCTGACCGGCTCCGGTTCCTAAAAATTGTAATTGCATGTTTTTCTTTCTAAATGATATAAATCATGGCAGAGCGATTCTGCGAGTGATAGTATTTTCTGCCAGCATAGGACTGGGCCAGCTGACTGACTTCGTCTTGATTGTAGCCCAGAACCCTCTGGCTGCCATCAGCCAGCTGCTGCCAATCGGTCAAGGCAGTCAGCGCCTGACTGTCCACGACTTGCGACTCAGATTTGAGAGGCACCATTTTTATTCTCCCAGCTTCTTCATAGACCAAGTATTGTGAAAAGACTTGAGCAATTTCAAAGAGCAAGTCGTCTGTTACCGGCTCTGGCTTTTCAGGAAAGACCAAGCCGACTTTCTCGCTCTCATAGCAAAATCCATAGGACTTGCCAGAAAGATTGAGTCGAACAAAAGGTTTAGTTTCTACAAAGCTAGGCTCCGGATTCCACAAGTCCAGCGCTTGAGTAATTTCTAGAAAATAGGCTGTTGCGGCTTCCGGACTTTTCTTTTGATAAAGCTCAGCAAAGTAAGCATTGATAACGCTGGGCGGCGGTGTGATGAAACTACGCTTCTGCTCCTCTGTCAGGCCAGCCAATACTTGCTCTAAGTAGACCCTGTCTAGACTAGTAAAACCGCCGTATTTGAGGGCCAAGTCAATATAATCAGTCATAAAATTCTTCCAGTTTCCATTTGTTTTTCTCGGCAATCCAACCTGAAATGGTTTCGACATCGTCTATGTATTCTCGGTTCCCCATAATTGCGACTTTCTCTAAATCATGAATTTTATAGGCTTTAGCCGGCGCTACCTTGATAGTAAAAGGCAAAAAGAGCTCTTTCATCCGCTCCAGCAGGACTTGCTGTAAAACAGCTCTGCTATTATCCGCCTTAGCCGAAATCAAAGAATAAGGAGTCAGGGTCGGAGTAAAATCCTCCGCCTTGTCTGCTTTGTTATAAAGAGTCAGCCGGGGAATATCCAGCATGTCCAGCTCCTTCATGATGTCGAGGACAGTCTTTTCGTGCTCCTCATGATGAGGGTCGCTGGCGTCAATAACATGGACCAGCAAATCGACATTTTTACTCTCTTCCAGTGTGGATTTAAAACTAGATACTAGCTCTGTCGGCAAATCCTGAATGAAGCCAACTGTGTCTGTCAGCGTGACATTGAGCTGACCACTGAGGTTGATGTTCTTAGTCGTGGCGTCTAGCGTCGCAAAGAGTTCGTCTGCCTCATACTGGCTCTTGCTGGTCAAGCAGTTCATGATAGTGGACTTTCCAGCATTGGTATAGCCGATGAGGCCGATTTTGAAAATACTGGATTCTAGCCGTTTTTCACGAACGGTAGCCCGATTTTTCTCCACTGCCTTGAGCTGGCGCTCAATATCATGAATCTGATTGCGGACACTGCGTCGATTGAGCTCCAGCTGGCTTTCACCAGGCCCGCGGGAGCCAATTCCACCTGCCTGACGGCTGAGCATAATACCCTGCCCAACCAAGCGAGGCAGGAGGTACTTGAGCTGGGCCAAATGAACTTGCAGCTTGCCCTCATGACTCCTAGCTCTCATGGCAAAAATATCCAAAATCAGCTGCATACGGTCAATGACCTTAACGCCCAAGTTTTCCTCCAGATTGACATTTTGCCGAGGTGTCAGGCGATTATTGACAATGACAGTCGAAATCTCTTCGGCATCAACCATCTGTCGGATTTCTTCTAACTTGCCAGATCCGACAAAGGTCTTGCTGTCATACTTTTCCCGTTTCTGGCTATAGGAGCCGACTACCTCAGCTCCGGCCGTCTTAGCTAGACTTTGCAGCTCCTCCATGGATAGGTCAAAATTTTCCGTGTCTGCCAGCTCTACGCCGATCAAAAAGACACGCTCTGTTTTTTTCTCTGTTTCTATCATCTCATATCCTTACTAAGACTTGGTCAGCCAGCTACCTGTCCAAAAACCTCCTGATGTCTTCCATGACCTGATTTTTATAGTCTGGATTTCCCACCTGATAGAAGGTCACGGACATCCGGTTGCGAAACCAAGTCAGCTGGCGCTTGGCAAAACGGCGAGTATTCTGCTTGAGCTTGTCCACGGCCTCTTCTAGGCTCATCTGACCTTCAAAGTAGGGGAAAAGTTCCTTGTAGCCGATACCCTTGCTGGCTTGACTGGTTGGAGCCTGTTCATAAAGCCAACGAGCTTCTTCTAAAAGTCCGACTTCTAGCATCAGATCTACTCGCTGATTGATTCGATCATATAGTTTTTCTCTCTCATCATCAAGACAAATCAGCAGGGCTTCATAGTCTGGCTGGCTGTTTTCTAGTTGCCCACCTAACTGAGCAATCTCCAGCGCTCTCATAGCCCTACGGCGATTTATCTGAGGAATCTCGATACCCAGCTCTGCTATTTTTTCAAACAAATCCTCATCCGACCAACTGTCCAGCTGCGCCCGATAGGCCAGAATCTCCTCGTGAGGAACGGAGCCGCCCAGATGGTAGCCCTCGAGCAAACTCTGGATATAGAGTCCTGTGCCACCGCAAATGATGGGAAGCTGATCTTGAGCCGCAATCTCACGAATAGCCTGAGCTGCCTCAGTCACAAAATCATAGGCAGAGTAGCTCTCGCCAACCTCCCTCACATCCAGCAGATGATGGGGAATGCCCTCCTGCTCTTCAGGATGAATCTTGGCCGTACCAATATCCAAGCCACGATAGACCTGCTGGCTGTCACCGCTGATGATTTGGCCATTGAAGCGCTTGGCTACTTCAATACTCAGAGCCGTTTTTCCGACCGCCGTAGGCCCCACTATCACAATTATCTTGGTTTTCATCTTTTTTCCTTGAAAAAATTTTGATTTTTCGTTACTATTAATTATAACATAAATAATAAAAGTTCAGAAAAGGAGAAATCACATGGCTAAAGGATTTGGAAAAGGCGTTCTTACAGGAGTTGCAGCTACTGTTGCTGCTGTGGCAGGCGCAGTATATGCAGTCAAGAAAAAAGTCATCGAACCTGAAGAACAAAAAGCGGCTTTCATCGAAGAAAACCGTAAAAAAGCAGCTCGCAAACGTGTAGCACACTAAGCCTGCACATTTCACTAAAAAGCCTGGATTTTTCCAGGCTTTTTCTTCTTTCAAAAAACAGCAATCAAATTGACTGCTGCAAACAAATCTATTAGACTTTAAAAGTTCTCTCTTTCTTGGGCGGTTGAATGCCATGAGAGCTAAAGATATAATTGCTTAAGAGCAAGAATATTAACAACTCAAGCACAAAAAACAAATCGAAAGCAGGCTTGGAAGACAAGAAAACGAAAGGAATCGCAAGACACACAATTGTGACATAAAAGATTTTCAAGCGTTTGATATAAAGCCAGAAGAGGTCAAGGCTTTGCCTGCCATTAATCTGCGACTTAGACTTACTTCCAGAGTACCAGATGATAAATACTTCCGCAAAAAAGAATAGACCTAGCAAAATGATCATTCTCCAAAAATGAACCTGCAGTAGAATTCCCGCTGCTAGCAATAACAAAACACCCAAGCTCAGCGATAGCACTGCTCGCCTAGTATTAGCCATAAAATCAACTCCTTTATCTGACTACGAAGAACAGTCAAATTAATTATTGCTAATCGATTAGATTGCTCTAGGAGAACATATTTTATTTCGGCTTTATTTTATCACTTGGCAAGAAAACTTACAAATAATACGATAAAGCATTTGTAGAAGTCATTGGTTACTGAAAAAAGCCACCATTCGGTGACTTTTCTACACGCTTATTTCCCTTGCATAAACTCTTGGAAACGATGAGTATCAAAGTAAATGTTGGATGCAATTAATTTGTCTGATTCGTCAAATTTTAAAAATTCTGCGACATCCAACTCTAGTTCTTTTCCGCTCGGCGACTGCAGGCGATAGCGATTTAAAGCAGCTATTTCTCGTCCCTCTATCAATAACTTCTTCACTTCAAGATGCTGGCTTAAAGCATAGAATTGACCTGCGCCTTGCAGATAAACATCACGCCCTTGCCTGATTTCCTGACTATCGCACATTCCATAATTAAAGTTTTCAGCTACGAAATCTTCCCAGCCACCTTTATTGACTGCGGTAAAATAGCTTTCTGCTAATCTTCTTGTATCCATTTGGAACCTCCAAAAATAATTTAGGCAAGCACTCAAACAATGAGATTTTCAAGCCATTTAAGATTATACAAAAAGCAATATGACTACAGTCTGTCATATTGCTGAAGATTTTTTTGAAGAGTATGAATTAATTTTCCCTGCAGTTTTTTTGGTGATATGACTTTTACTTGCTGAGCAAAACTTAAAATCAATTCGAAAAAGACCGGTGTCAATGCTCTGAAAGCATGTACCTTTATCCTGGTTTGCTCAACAGTGATTTCTTCTTCTGTGAAATGGTCATAAATCTTTGGAAGCGCAGATTCTTCAAAAATTAGCTCTATTTCTTCTTTATTGCCCTCAACTTTATCTTTGGATGGATTTAAAAGAAGCTCTAACTTTTCTTGAGATAAAAGAGGGTAATCTCCAGCTTCGATCCCCTCTTCTACTGGCTGCAAATCACGAATTCTGCTGAGTTTGAAAAAACGAAAATCTAACTTTTCTAAACAGTAGCCGATAACATACCAAGCATTTAGTTTAAAAATCAGACGATAAGGAAGAATCGTTCGCTGGCTTTGTTCTTGTTTTTTAGAAAAATAAGAAAAGGAAACTTTCTTCCCTGTTTGTATAGCCTGCTCAATTTCAAGTAAATAATTTGTATTGAGGGACCAGGAACTGAGATCGAAGTAAAAAGGATTAACCTTATCGGCCGCTTCTTGAGAAACAAGCTTATGCTCAATATTATCAAAACTAGGATGTCCAACAATTTTGCCAACATTTTGGCTCATATTGATGATAAACTGCTTTTCTTCTTCTGTGAAAAAACTGCTGTCCATCTTGTAGTCATCCGGTATATAAAAACCACCCTTATCTCCGCGTTCTGAGTAAATAGGGATTCCAGCTAAGCTGAGCGTATCCATATCTCGATATACGGTACGAGTAGATATTTCAAAACGTTCAGCAATTTCTTTAGCTGTTATCTGTCTTTTATTCAAAAGGGCTAGCAGAATATAAATTAATCGTTCTAGTTTCATGAGTTTTCTTTTCTTATTTCAATCGGCACAGCATCAAATAGTCATCTTTTCTCTCCTCAACCGTGACAAAGCCCAGTCTTTGATAAAAGCGAACGGCGGGATTGCCTTTTGAAACGGAGAGGGAAACACCTAGGTAGCCTTTGGCCTTGAGCAAGTCCAGCATGGCCGTCATCAACTGCTGGCCTAGTCCTTGCCCTCTGAAGTCAGGCAGGAATGAAATGGATAGAGAGGGTGTCTGGTCGTCAAAATAGCCGTAATCTTTCATGATCCGAACCCAGACTGCTCCGACCAGCAGGCCGTCCACTTCTGCTGCTAAAGCCCAATCATCTGGCTGCTGACCAAAGTCCTTGATATAAATCTCTAGTTCTGGCTCCTTCAAGATACTTCTGGGCAGCGGCGCTAGGCCTTGGGGTATGAAAATAGCTAGGTAAAGAAATTCCTCTAAGAGCGGGATTTCCTCTGGTTTTAAGGGCCTAACCTCGGTCATGATTTCTCCTTCTAGATCAACTGCTCTTCACCTATACCGGCCTCCTCTAAGATTTTGGCAACTCGGTCAAATTGCAATCTAAAATGCTCCAGCTTATGGCCGTCTGATCCCACTGAAAAGCGCTGACCGCCCAGCTCCTTGACTAGAGAGAGAGCGTAAATATAGAGTTCCTCGTGACCATATAGATACATGGACTTGCAGTTGAGCTCAAAGGCCAGACCATGGTTAATCATCTTTTGAAAAAGCTGTCGCAGCTCTGGTTCAAAAGTTCTTAACTCCTCTGCGGTAAGCTCGAATTTTCGGAAACCATAGTCAAAGTGAGCTAGGACATCTGCTGGCACAGCCTCGATGGCCTCCTCTAACTCTCTCAGGTAGGAGGGAATCAGCTCCATCTTGTCCAGCTGCAGGACAGGATCTTCCAGATAGTCAAAACTGCCATTGTGGTGGACAGACAATAGTTTCAAGTCGTAGCCCTTGTCCGCTAGGAAAGCTAGGATATCGTCTTTACGCGGAGCGTAATAGCCAATTTCAATGCCCTTTTTGATGCGGTTGCCATATTGCTGGTTCAGCTCTGCTATTTTTGCTGAATAGGCCGCATAGTCAGGTACATCATCATGGGGCGAGGCAGCTTCGTAGGGGTAGGGATTGGACAAATCATAGTGCTCAGTGGTGACAATCTCGCCTTCGTAATGGTCCAGATAGTCACAGAAATCCGCCTCAGAATCATAAGAAAAATAGGTATGAAGATGGTTGTCGCGCATGCTGGACCGCCTTTCTGCAAATCTTATATCCGTTTAGTATTGGTTAATTTCAGGTCGATCATGAATCCGGCTTTGCTTGCCCTGACGAGCTTGGAGAACGGCCTCTACCTTTTCCAGACTGACGCCAGTCTCGACGAGAGCGACCGCCAGATGGTAGAGCAGATCAGCTGTTTCATTGGCCATCTCGTCCTTGTCAGCATTTTTAGCCGCAATGACCACTTCTGTCGCTTCTTCACCGACTTTTTTGAGAATCTTGTCCAGCCCCTTGTCATAGAGATAGCTGGTATAGGAGCCTTCCTTAGGCTCTTTTTTGCGTTTGAGGGCTTCTTGATAGAGGGTTTCTAGCATAGTATCTCCTTGTTACTGTCCTTATTTTACTATAAAAAGCAATTCTTTCCAATGGCGGGCTGATGTCTTAGTTTTATTTTTGCATTAACCAAGTACTAAAGCAAGGGAGCATTTAGTCAGTTTTGCCGTCTTCTTCATCCCAGATTGTATGAAAAAAGCAGGATTTGGCTCCGGTGTGGCAGGCAGCTCCCAGCTGGTCTACTTCGATCAGCAGGGTATCTAGGTCGCAGTCAGCTGTTATTTTTTTGACAGTCTGGTAGTGGCCGCTAGTGGCCCCCTTATACCAAAGCTCCTGACGTGACCGGCTCCAGTACCACATCTGACCGCTAGTGCGGGTCAGATGGTAGGCTTCTTCATTGAGATAGGCCAGCATGAGGACTTCTTTGCTGGTGTGGTCTAGGATAATGGCAGGTATAAGACCGCCTTGCTTTTGAAAATCTAACTTCATTTCTGTCATCAGATGCGCACCTCCAATCCAGCTGCTTGCATGGCTTTTTTGGTCTCTGAGATGGAGACCTGCCCATAATGGAAAATCGAGGCTGCCAAAGCACCCGTCGCTGCAGTCTTTTCAAAAACTTCTAGGATATGCTGGCTACTGCCAGCACCACCAGAGGCGATGATAGGAACGGAAACCACTTGGGAGACGACTTCCAACATTGGCAAGTCAAAACCAGACTTGGTCCCGTCCTTGTCCATACTGGTCAAAAGAATTTCCCCCGCTCCAAGACTGACAGCTTCTTGAACCCAGTCTAACAGGTCGCGACCGCTGTCCTTTCGGCCGCCAGCCAGATAGACATGCCAGCTGCCATCCGCTTCTTTCTTAGCATCCACGGCCAGCACCACGCATTGCCTGCCGAATTTCTCAGCGCAGTCAGCTAAAAGCTGAGGATTTGCCAATGCTGAGGAATTAACCGCAACCTTATCCGCCCCAGCTTGGAGCATCCGCTTCATGTCCTCAACCGTACGAATGCCACCCCCGACGGTAAAGGGAATGAAAACCTGCTCCGCTACGCGCCGGACCATCTCGACCGTCGTGTCCCTCTCCTCATGGGTGGCGGTGATGTCCAGAAAGACCAACTCATCGCAGCCAGCTTCATAGTAAGCCTTGGCCGCATCAACTGGATCGCCCACATCAGTCAGATTGACAAAGTTGATGCCCTTGACCACCCGACCGTCCTTGACATCCAGACAGGGAATGATTCGTTTTTTCAGCATGTCTATCCCCTTTCTGCTTCCTTGATCTGCTCTAGGCTAATTCGTCCACTATAATAGGCCTTGCCCACAATGGCACCAGCCAAGCCTAGCTTTTTCAGCCTTTCTAAATCATCCGCTGACTGGATGCCGCCAGAAGCAATGACTTGAGCTTGCTTGAGAGCTGCCAGCAATTTTTGATAATGCTGGATATTGGGGCCAGTAAGAGTCCCGTCTCGGTCCACATCTGTATAGACAAAGAGACGGATGCCGATTTTTTCCATGGCCAGAGCTAAGCCGATATAGTCCTGATTGCTGGTTTCCAGCCAGCCCTCAGTCGCAACCAGCCCCTCTTTCGCATCAATGCCAATCACGATTTTGCTGCTTCCAAAGCGCTCCAGCGCAGCCTCGACAAATTCAGGATTCTTAACAGCCATGGAGCCAATAATGACACGGTCAATGCCAACCGCCAGGTAATCTTCAATCTGCTCCAGACTGCGAATGCCGCCCCCGACTTGGATGGCTAGACCAGTCTCCGCTTTAATCTGGGCAATCAAATCTCGATTGGCCGCCCGACCTTCTAAGGCTCCGTCCAAGTCAACCACATGAATCATGGTAACCCCGGCTTCTTTGAAAACTCGAGCTTGCTCCAAAACATCGGGATTGACTACCGTCTTCTGACTAAAATCCCCTTTAAAAAGGCGGACGGCCTGGCCGTCTTTGATATCAATAGCGGGCAGTATTTTCATAGACATACTCCTTAAACTTCTCTAGGATACCGAGGCCAACAGCACCAGACTTTTCTGGGTGAAACTGGCAGCCAAAGACCAAGCCTCGGTGAATCATGGCTGGGATAGGTCGCCCATAATCAGCCGTCACATCCAAGTACTCCTCCGGAACATCTGTATAATAGCTATGGACGAAATAGACTGACTGGCCATCGAGACCAGCTGTCAAAGCAGACGACTGCTGGATCTGTAAGTCATTCCAGCCCATGTGAGGCACAGGCAGACCAGCCTGATCCGGAATCCGGCGGCAAACACCGGGAATCAAACCCAGTCCAGAGCTTTGACCATTCTCCAATCCAGACTCCAGCAGGAGCTGCATGCCTAAGCAAATGCCCAAGAGAGGCTTGCCATCGGCCACAGCCTCCTGAATAACTGAAACCAACCCTCGCTTTTCCAACTCCTGCATGGCAGTAGGAAAAGCACCGACACCTGGTAAAATCAAGCCATCGGCAGCTAAAATTTCCTGCGGGTCAGCTGACAGACGCGCTTCTACTCCGACCTGAGCCAGAGCGCGGAGAACATTGGCAGTATTTCCCGCGTCATAATCAATAACAATCATCATCTCTACATCAACTCCTTTCACTCAGAAGGACAAGCTAGAGCAAGCCCTTGGTGGAGTTGACTCCATGAATCTCTGGATTTATCGTAATAGCCTCCCGTAGAGCTCGGCCAGTCGCTTTAAAGAGGCTTTCCGCCTTGTGGTGGCTGTTCTTGCCATGAAGGATTTTCAGGTGCAGATTCATCTGCAGATTAAAGGCTAGGGCTTGGAAAAATTCCTCTACCAGCTCGGTGTCAAAGGTCCCAAGTTTGGGATTGTCAAAATCCGCCTCAAAGACCAGATAGGAACGGCCAGATAAGTCCAGACTGGCCATACCTAGCGTTTCATCCATGGGCACAAAGCTAGTGCCGTAGCGGTTGATACCTGCCTTGTCTCCCAAAGCCTGACGCAGAGCCTGTCCTAATACGATGCCCACATCCTCAACCGTATGGTGGCTGTCCACCCAAAGGTCGCCTTCAGCCTTGACCGTCAGAGAAATCCTACTGTGGCGGGCAAAAAGGGTCAGCATGTGGTCAAAGAATCCGACACCAGTCTCAATAGCTACCGGCTCCTGTTGGTCAAGATTGACAGCCAGTTCAATATCGGTCTCCTGTGTTTTACGCTTGATTTCAGCTTGTCTCATGGCAACTCCTTTTATTTTTCCTGTCTGCGGGCTTCGATGGCCTTAGCATGTCCCTGCAGGCCTTCTGCATAGGCCAGACTGGTAATATCCTTGTCAGCCGCCCCTACAGCAGCACGGCTGTACTGGGTGTACTGGATGCGCTTGATGAAGTCATAGACACCCAGAGCTGATGAAAAACGGCTGGTGCTGGTTGTCGGTAAAACGTGGTTGGCTCCCGCATAGTAGTCACCAATCGGCTCACTGGTATAGTGTCCCAGAAAGACAGAGCCAGCATTTTCAACCTGATCCAGATAGCTGTAAGCATCATCCATGGCAATTTCCAAATGCTCAGGTGCCACCTGATTCATAAGCTCAAACATAGCTTCCTTGGAAGGGGCAAGGATGATGCGGCCATTGTTCTCAATTGAAGCACGCGCGATTTCCTCTCGTGGCAGCTCTTTCAGCTGTCTATCCAGCTCTGCTTCGACTTGGTCTGCCAGTTCCTCCGAGTCGGTCACCAGAATAGCCCGAGCCAGCTTGTCGTGCTCGGCTTGCGACAGGAGGTCAGCTGCCACATAGACAGGACTAGCTGAACGATCCGCAATGACTCCAATCTCCGAGGGTCCGGCAATCATGTCAATTCCCACGACACCATAAACCATCTTCTTTGCCGTAGCCACAAAGATATTGCCCGGTCCAGTTATCTTATCTACCTTGGGAATGGTCTCAGTACCATAAGCCAGAGCTGCTACACCTTGGGCTCCGCCAATTTGGAAAATCCGATCTACACCGGCCAGCTTGGCAGCGACCAAAATCGCTGGGGTAAAGTGCTCCTGGGGCGGTGTAATCATAATGATTTCTTTGACACCAGCAATCTTAGCTGGGATAACATTCATGAGGACGGAGGACGGATAGGCTGCGGTGCCACCAGGTACATAGGTGCCGACCCGCTCAATCGGCCGAATCAACTGACCACGGATAACACCCTCGCTGGGACTATCCTCAAAACCAGTCTCCAACTGCTGGCGGTGGTAGGATTCGATATTAGCTTGGGCATTTTTCAGGGCGGCCAAGACCTCTGGATCAATCTCCTCAAAGGCCTTATCAATTAGCTCCTGCCCAATCTCAAAGTCTGTCACCTCAACCTTGTCAAAGAGCATGGTATAGTCTCTTAAAGCTTGGTCACCGTCTTGTTTGACCGTTTCAATAATCTCAGACACCGCTTCTTCCACATCTAAGTTCTGCTGACTAAGCTGCAGCTGCTCTTCGTATAAAATCCGTGAAATTTCTTCGTTACGTCCGCTTAAACGCTTGATAATTGTCATTTAAAAGCCACCTCTCTTCTTCCTACTAGGGATTCAATCCTTGCCACAAAAGGCATGATATCCGGGTTGTTTTTCAGGGAAGCCTGATTGGCAATGAGCCGGGCTGACACCCGACAAATGTCCTCAAAAACCAGCAGGCCGTTAGCTGACAGGGTATGCCCTGTCTCCACAATATCGACAATGGCATCCGCCAAGCCCAGGACCGGTGAAATCTCCACACTGCCTTGGATGGAGATAATTTCCACATCTTCCCCTTTTTGATTAAAATAATCAGTCGCCACCGTTGGGTACTTGGTCGCAATTCGCTTGCGCTTGTGATCATGAGGATCATAGCTGGGCACTGAGGCTAGTGAAAATTTACAAAGGCCAAAGTTCAGATCCAGCAGCTCCAGATAGCCGGTCGGATGCTCAAAGAGAATATCCATGCCGACAATGCCCAAATCAGCGACTCCATGGCGCACATAGGTTGTCACGTCAGGCCCTTTGACCAAGAGAAAGCGAAAGCGACTGTCTGGACTTTCAAAAATCAAGCTGCGCCCCTTGTCTGCCATGAAGGACATATCAAAGCCAGCCTGGGTCAAGAGCTTGACCGTATCTTCCTCAATCCGCCCCTTGGTCAGGGCAATGGTAATCTGACTCATCTGCCATCACCTTCCTTTCCGCCCTCGTCAGGCAGGTCATCATGAATGGCCTGATAGACACTGTCAATGTCTAGGGACCAGCCGATAGCTGTCAGTTCTGCTGCCCCGAAGCGCTTAAAAAGCTGATCATAGCGACCACCAGATAGAAAAGCGTCTGGTACTCGGTCTCCAAAGACCTTGAAGGTCAATCCAGTATAGTAAGGCATGGTCGCTACCTGACCCAAGTCCATGATTGTCTGATCCAGCAAGCCTGATAGGCTCTGCAGAACCTGCTCCACATCATCTAGAGCCGTCAATATCCGCTCGTTGTCAACCAGCTCTCTGGCCCTAGCTAAAACCTGTTGGCTAGGGCCAAACAGATAAGGCAGCTCCTGTAAAAACTCATCAAATTCACTAGATCTGGTCTGGGTGAATTCAAAGATCCCCGTTCGATTTTTCTTGCGAATATAATCTAGCAGCTGGGCTTCCTCCTGAGAATCTAAGACCAGACTCTCTAGAATTGTCTGCAGGATTGCTGCATGGGAAAACTCGAACTGATAAGACTTAACCTGCGCTAAATCCAGCGACTGCTTGGCTGTCTTGATAGCCTCAAGCACCGCCTCGCGAGCTGGATAGCCAATAATCTCAATACCAGCTTGGCTGAGCTCGTTGGCAAGACCGCGCAGCTCTTCTTGATAGTGAAAGACCTTGCCTGAATAGGAAAACTTGGTCGGCGTATGAACCCTGGTCGAAGCAATAACCCGACCAATCTGGCTGGTCACATCTGGCCTCAGCACCAATAGCTCGCCTTTTTTATCGAAAAGATGATAATGATGGGGCTCCACATGGTCACTGAAGACCTCGAAGTGCTCCAAAGTCGGCGTGTCAATCCGATTGAAGCCCTGAGCCATCAGGAAATCACTGATGTCCCGCTCAATCTCGTAAGTCACACGCGCCCTCTTGAAAAGCTTGTCATGCATGCCAATCGGAAGGGTGATTTTATTCATAGGCTGCTTTCCTTTCTTGCTCTATTCTTACACTGGCTGGCTTTGAGTCAAACTCTCAGCAGCTGCAAATTTCTTTGATAGCTGCTAGAACTGTCTCCATCTCCTCTCGCCGTCCGATAGAGATACGCAGGAAGTCTTTGATTCGTTCTGCTTTTGGAAAATACCGCACATAAATCCGACTCTCTTCTAGCTGCTGGAAAAGCTCTGCTGCAGAGATTCTAGTAGGCTGCGCTAGGACAAAGTTGGTCTGACTGGGCAGGACTTGGAAATCCAGCGCAGCCAATTCCTCAACAAACCAATCTCGGGTCTCTTGGATGGCTCGACCGGTCTCGAGATAATAATCCCAATCTTCCACTGCCGCAAGGGCTAAGCGCTCTGCTAACATATCCACTGAGTAAGGATTGATGGAGTCCTTAACGGCTTTCATGACAGCTATTAAGTCTGGATGCCCGATGCCGTAGCCCACCCGCAGACCAGCCAAGGCTGCGTCCTTGGAAAAGGTCCGTGTGATAAAGAGGTTGGGATAGGTGTCTAGAAGAGGCAGAGCAGATTGACCGCCAAAGTGAATGTAGGCCTCATCCACCACCACTACCACATCCTGATTGGACGCTAGAATTTCTTCCAACTGATTCAGTGGCAGATAAATCCCCGTCGGGGCATTGGGATTAGCTAGGATAATGCCGCCGTTATCTCCAAAATAATCTGACGGATGGACCTCAAAATCAGCTGTCAGTGGGATTTCTCGAAAAGGAACATGGTAGAGGTCCGCCCAGACCTTGTAAAAACCATAGGTCAAGTCCGGAAATAAGACCGACTCGCCGCTGTTAAAGAAAGCCAGGAAAGCCATGGACAAGATGTCGTCACTCCCATTGCCGATAATGAGCTGGTCGGGTGATACACCCAAGTTTGTCGCCAAAGCCTGACAGAGCTCTGCCTGATCCAAACTGGAATACTTGCGCAAGTCCTGGGCATCAAAGTTCTGCAGGGCCTCTGCCACCTTAGGACTCGGTCCATAAGCATTTTCATTGGTATTGAGCTTAATCATGTCTGGCTCATTGGGCTGCTGCCCCGCTACATAGGGATTGATCTGCCTGAGACCTTTTAGCATAACCATCTTGCCACCTCTCTTTCACACACTAGCCATTATCTGACACTTATTTTTGGACTTCTAAAAAATTGAAGACGAAGTTTACCGCTTTGCCAAAGGAAAATAGGTTAATCTTCTAATTTAAATATAATAAAAAGCCCTCGCAAAAAAACTTTGCAAGGACGTTGACACGCGGTTCCACCTTTATTCGGACCTCAGTCGCCTGAGGACCCTCTGGGAGTACGAGACTCCAGATTGATAACGGCAATCAGCCGTCGGACACTAGTCTCAGACTGCTGACTGATTTCGCACCCGCACTCAAGAATGTGTCGTCTAAGGATTGCATGCCATCTCACCATTAGGCACTCTCTGTTTCTTGTCTTAGACTTTTTCTCTCATCGCTTTCAATTTATTGTTGAATATTCTACATGAATTTTTATTAAAAAGCAAGAGGAAAATTGAAAAAAATTAATTATTTTTTCCTTTCTAAATAAATTAACGTTCTTTCAGCATAGAGCTAGACAAATCCAACAGATTAATTGCAGTTTCAAAATGCTCCCCCATCAGGTCATAGACAGCATCTTCGCTTAAGACGCCGCAAGCTATATTTTCAGGGAATTCTGGACTATTTGAGTATTCTAAATCATCAAAAAAATTCTGACCAGTATAGTAGTCCCTCAGCTGGATATAATCTGACTGGCAGCGCTCCAGCTCAGCTAAAGCTTCCTGGGCTCTTGCCAATACCTGAGAATATTTATTCAGGTGCTTTTCCATTTTTTGAATCCGTTCTAATTGGCTCATATTCGCTCCTCCAAATATCATTCTGAACCAAAATATTCACTAATATGTTGATTTCCATAAAGGTACAATTTCAAAATATTTGCCATATCTTTAAGCTCCAACCTACCCTGTATTTTAAAAAGCTTATAACGTTCTACACCAGGTATGTGCTTGTCATAAATTTTACCACTTTCAATTTGCGCAAATATTTTTTGATATTCTTCGAATTCAAAAATTCTAACAGATGCATCAATATGTTCAAATATTTTTTCATTCCTATCATAAGTGAAATGAACAAATTTTTGAACGACATAATTTTCACTACAATAAGGAATTGGGTTGTCTAAAAAAGATTTTTTGTCAGATTTTGTTAACAATAATTCTTCTATATAGTATTGGATAATATTTTTATTCTTGTCAAGCCAAGATGGTCGAAAAATTGTATATATGACAGGATATCTTTTTACAGCACTATCATCTTTATTTGTGCAATGTAAGGTGACACTGAAATTATCATTTTTATCTAAAATGTCATTTGAAAACTTAGGTCCAAACCACGAATCATGTTCAAGAATAGCATTTATTTCGTCAAGTTTTTCAATTTGTCTCTTCTCAAAAGGATCTAATCTAATTTGGACAACATTTCCTCTTTTAATCTGATAATTTAGTTCTTGAATAATACCTAAAAAATTTCCCCTCCCATTTCTTCTTAAAAAAGCATGAGGGAAAAAAATTTCATTTTCAAAAACAATGCACTGATTATATAGCTGATATTTATTTTTATCTAATTCAAATAATCCATCTTTAAAATTAGAATCAGGTAAATTATTCGAATTTTGTCGCCCCACAATTTGATTTACATACTCATCAAAACCTTTTGTAAGTTCTATCATTACATTATCTCTTTCTATAAAGTTAATCAAGAATATTGTATTAAATTTTCAAAAATTTTAGTTTTCAAGTAAAACTCAATCCACCCTAACTACCTGTAGCTGTTCACCACCCAGCAGAATCAAATATTTTTCAATCTGCGAAATGCCGTAAGAACGGCTGAGAGCTTGAGCATATAAGTCTAGCTGGCTACGATAGCGAGCAATTAACTCAGATGGCTCTTTGTATTTATCCGTCTTGTAGTCAAAGAGAATGATTCGGTCCTCAAAAAACAGATAGCCATCCAAAATCCCCCGCAAAACAAAGTTCTGACCGCTAGCGTCATCCCTCTTGAGCATGGCAAATGGTGCTTCTCGACGAACTCTGTCACTGTTCTCAATCAAGAGTCGCCCCAAATCCGTCTCGAAAAACGATGCAATCTTAGGCAGCTGAATCTGCTTTTTGACCGCTTCATCGGCCTGAACCTGATCCAAGGCAGAACGAAGTACAGCCATGCTGGGACGACTATCCAAAGGAATCCGCTGCATGAGTTCATGAACGGCACTGCCGACTTGAGCCCCAGTCACTTTGGCTTTCTTGCCAAAATCAGGCAACTCAAAGCTGGGCTGCGGCCGAAAAGCTGCTCGCTCATCCATGATATCCAGACCATCCATATCCATGATTGGCTCATAAAACTTCTTAATCTGGCTTGGAGTTCGCACACTTGGCAGCTCAATGGCAGAGCGATACTGGCTATTCAGTCGATCCACGCTTTCTAAAATATCCAGAGCCCGACGAATATCATCCGACTGACGATTATCTGCCAAATCATCCGCTGGAAAGAGCACAGGCTCATTAATTCGCCCTATCTCTTCAGCAGTTAGCTCCTCATCAGTGACAAAACGGGTCTCGTAGGCAAGATTCTCATCAGAAAAAACAGCCTGAATGGCATAGAGCCAGTCTTGGAAATTGTTGAGCTGGCTGCGCAGACTGGCAGACAAACGCCCTTGTTGGCTCTTGCCCCACTGACGCTTCTCCAAGGCCTCTTGACTGCCCTTCCCGACCAGATAAAGCTTGGTTTCAGCCCGCGTCATGGCCACATAAAGCAAGCGCATTTGCTCAGACAGACTAGCCAACTGCAGCTCCGCTAGATTCTGCTGATAAGGCAGCGTATCTATGGAAATGCGCAGCTGATTTGGCGCATAGGGGTCTTCCACAGACACCGATACATCCGCCACATACTTGATGCCGACTCCCTTGGCTCGGCTAAGGATAATAGCAGAGCTGCTATCCTGACGGTTGAAGGCCTTGTCCATATTGAGCAGGAAGACATACTTAAACTCCAGTCCCTTACTCTTATGAATGGTCATGAGACGAACGGCGTCCTTGGGCGCCGCCACTGGCACACTGGCTAGATCATGCTGATTTTCCAAGATACGGTCAATCATCCCGATAAAGCGAGACAGGCCTTTAAAGCTAGACTTTTCATACTCATTGGCCCGCAAAGAGAGAGCATAGAGATTGGCCTGTCTCTGGGCACCATTGACTAGAGTCCCCACCATATCATAGTAGAAACGGTCCTGGTAAATCTTCCAAATCAAATCATACAGGGAGTGCGTCTTGGAATAAGTCCGCCAGCCTTGCAGGGTATCATGGAAATGCTGCAGCTTTTTCTGCAGTTCCTGGGTGACTAAAGCAGGGTGCAAACCTCTTCCTTCAAGGGCATTAACCAGCTTTTCATAAAGATTTTCCTGAGAATGCTCTTGACTGGCCTGCAGGGACAGCCGAGCCAGCTCGTCCTCGCCAAAGTCAAACATGGGAGACTTGAGAAGGGCGGTCAGGGCATAGTCATTCAGCGGATTATTGATGGTCCGCAGGGTATCTAGCATAACCAATACCTCTACTGACTGCAGATAGTTTGCGGCGCCATCATCTGGTACCAGCGGAATCTGGTGCTGCTCAAAGGTAGCTAAAATCAAATCATTGCGGGTTCTGGAAGCCGTCAGCAGCGTAATATCTTTAAAAGCCACTCCTTCTTCATTGTGCAGGCGGATGATTTCCTTGATGACTAGATCCACTTCCCCAGCTGATACTGCCTGTGGCAAGCCTTCATCAGCCTCATCTTCCGGACTCTCCTTGGAGCCTTCATAGATTAAGAAGGAAGCGCGGTTAGCCGGATTAGGCTCACGTTTGGCTGGATTGCCAGCCACCAGATAATGGGTTTCATTGTAGTCAATTTCTCCCACCTCTTCATCCATCAGGCGTTTAAAAACATCATTGGTCGCTTCCAACACCTCAAGATGACTGCGGAAATTTTCCTTAAGGACGATTAGCTTGCCCTGACTGCTATCCTCTTGATAGGCTTTAAACTTATCACTGAAAATCTGCGGGTCAGCTTGACGGAAACGGTAAATAGACTGCTTGATATCCCCCACCATAAAGCGATTTTGCCCTCTTGACAGCAAGTCCAGCATGCGCTCCTGCGTGTGGTTGGTATCCTGATACTCATCTACCATGACCTCGTGGTAGCGTTCCTGATAAAAGCGACGCACCTCTGGGAATGTCTCTAAAATCTCAATAGCAAAATGGCTGATGTCACCAAATTCAAAGGCATTTTCTGCTTTCTTACGCTCCAAGTAAGCCTGTGCAAAGTCCGCCACAAAGTCCCGCAGAAGCTCAACCAGAGGCAGACACTCATCCTGATGCTGCTCAATAAAGTCCAGTTGATAAAGCTGCTGGTCAAAGCTTCGCAGTCGCTCAATCATAGGCTTCCTGGCCTCATTGTAGTCCTTGGCCATCTCTTTTTTGAGCTCGTCTGCATTCTTGCCAACCCGAGCTGTAAAGGCCTGGCCATTGGACAGTTGGGAAAGTGCCACAATCTGTTTGAGAACCTGATCTGTTTCTTCTATCGAGGACAGCTCATTCAAGCCTGATAAAAGGGTCAGAGCATTTTGGACATTTTCCTGATATTTAGCACCCGCAAATTCTCTTCCTTCATGCTCCAAATGGGCGGAAAAGAAAGCTTCCAGCTCCCAAAGGGCTGATTTGATTTGGTCAAATATCCTCTCTCTCTCTGCTGAAAAGTCACTGTGCTCATAACCACAGAGGAAGGTCTCCTCCAGCCAGCGCTGAGGACTGCTAGTTGACTGCAGAAAACTGTAAATCCGATAAACTTGCTCCCGGAAGCCTGATAAATCCTTGCGCTTACCAGTAAAGTTCTTTACCAAACGGCTAAACAAAGCCTGACGCTCGCTGTCATAGTAACGGTCAAACACTTGGCTGAAAACTTCATTTTGCAGAATCAGCTGCTCACTGGCAGACTGGAGAATCCGAAAATTTGGTGCTAACCCAAGCAGATAACCATAGCGACTCAGCACTTTCTGGGTAAAGGCGTCCATAGTGCCAATATCGGCATTGGGCAGGTCAGCTAATTGCTGGGCTAGATGTTGCTTGAGTTCATGACTCTCGGCCTCTTTCAAGGCCTGTCCCAGTTCCTTCTCCAGCCTCTCTTTTAGCTCGCCTGCCGCCTTGACAGTGAAGGTCGAGATAAAGAGCTGGCTGACCGCAACACCTCTAAGAATCTGGTCAATAATCCGCTGGACCATGACAAAAGTCTTACCCGAGCCGGCCGAAGCGGAGACCAGAATATTCTGGCCAGAGGAGTAGATGGCCTCAATCTGCTCTGCCGTCTTTTTCTGTGGCTTGTCCGAAGCAGCTTCTTGGGCTTGCTTAAGAGCAATCTCTTCTGCAGTTAAAAAAGGAAGTCTCTTCATTTTTCCATCTCCTCCCTCATCTTTTCTAGCCAGGCCTGGCGCAACTTCTCACCAGTCGGCCGCCTATCAAATTTGCTTGCATCTAGCTTTTCTAGCTGCCGTGCCTGTCCCAAATGGAGATTGGCTTCAAAGCCAGTAATGGCCTTAAACTGCTCTACATAAGGAGCAATGCTTCGTCCATTCTCTGTATAAGGATTGACTGCAAAGTGACCTGATAGAATGCCTTCTGCAGCTTTTTTATAGAGATAAGCATTGTAGGCCAGCAGCAAGTCCAAGTCTTCCTGGCTCAGCAAGTTGGTCTTATTTTTTTCATAGAGCGGACCAAGCTCCTTGACAGCATCTGCCACAAAAAGTCCCTTGTACTGCAGTGGTTTCATAGACTGATTGACTGCATCAGCCAAGGTCTTGGTATCTTTAAGCGCCACAATCGGATCGGTCATCTGCAAATACATGGCGCCAAAAGTTCCCTTATCCTCTTGATAGTCTGCTAACTCCTCAATCGCTGCCAGATAGGTCGGCAGCTGAGAATTCAGTCCATTAAAGAACTTTTCAAAGCTGAACTTAATATCGCCAGACTTATAGTCCACCACTCCCAAACTCTCGGTCTTGGTCAGACGGTCAATCCGATCCACTTTACCGCTCACGGTTACTGCTCTGCCATTTTCCAAGGTCAGGAAAGGCGTAGAAGCTGAGCCAAAGCCAGTCTCCTCGCCAATAGTCTCAATCCCGCTTGGATGAGCCAGCACACGACCGGTCGCCCGCGCCGTATCTAGTAAGAGCTGGCGCGCAAAACGGGTCTGACCTGACTCGCTGTAGATGCTCTCAAACTCGGCCTCTCGGCTGGTCTCTTCCATGGCCTGCGCTAAACGCCGGTCAAAATCGGCAGACGAATCATCCTGCAGGACCTTTTCAAAGATCCGATGGAGGAAAATCCCATGACTGCGAGCATCTGGATGAATGGTCCACTCTTCCTGCAGGCGTAGAACATACTTGAGAAAATAAGCATACTGATGCCGGAAATATTCATTGAGAGCAGAGGCTGAAAGTCGGAGGGGCTGCTCCTGAGGGTAGAGAGCTTGCAAAGTTTCCGACTGCAGAGTCTCCGTTTTCAGTTCCTTGCTGATTTGCGGAATGCTGATGCCTTCTGCTGCCAATTTCTTGCGGAGAACCCGCACAGCCACCGCCCAAAAAGTCTGCTCCTCTGCTGTCCACTCTCGGTCAATCTCCTCTTGGTGGAGCTCGATGATTTGAGAAAGCAAAGCTCGGTAGCTGCCAATATCATCACTGGAAGCCTGAGGCTTTTTGACAATGATGGGCAAGGAAATCGGTGCTGCAGTCAATTCCAGCAGATAGGTCGACATGCTGTCCTCTACTTCATTGACCAAGGCTGGCGCAGACAAGACCAGCTCTTTGGTAGCAGAATTCATCAGCGACAGAGCCGTATAGCGATTCTTCTTGAGATTTTCTGAGCTGGCAATCTGGAGTTCCGCCTGAGAATCCGTTGCGTCATTGAGCCGAGCCCGATCTTCATCACTGAGCAAACTCTTGTTTTGTGCGATTTTCGGAAAACGCTCCTGGGTCAGTCCAATCGCATAGACGTAAGGAGCTGCTAAAGGCTCTATCAGGTCATAAGACTGGACCTTGACCACATCTACCGTCGCTGGTACCGTCCGATAGTTAGACAAAAGCATACCTGACAAGACCAAGGCCAGAAAATCATCCAGTTTGACCTTGCTATCTGCAAAGACCTGAGCAAACTGCTCTAAGACATGACTGAAAGCCTTCCAGACTTCCTCATGGCGCTCCTGCTCCTGCTGACTTTCTCCCTGTAGTAGAGCCGTCAAATTGTCAGACAAACGGGCTGCTTGGACGAACTCCGTAAACTTAGCTAAGAGACCAGACGCCGTCTGACTACGGGATTTGAAAAAGTCTTGCAGCGGAGTCATGACTCGGCGACGAATATGATTGAGACAGTCTAGGTCAAATTTCCCTTGGCTATTGGCCGTGAAATCCTTGGCTAGCTTGCCTGCCCCCTTAATGTCCGCAAAGCGCAGATATTGCTCAAAATGATCCAGCTCTTCTTGAGTCAAATCGCCATAGAGCCCCGTCTTTAAGAGATTGAGCAGGTCTTCCAGTTGGAAATTATAGCGTTTGAGCCGCTCCAAAGATTCGACAAACTGGACCAGCGGATGCTGGGCCATTGACTCGCTCCGCCCCAGATAGTAGGGAATCTGATACTGATCAAAAATGGTCTTGAGCTGAAGCTGGTAGGCTTCCACATCTCCCAAAAGCAGACGAATATCCTTATAGCGCACACCATCATGAACCCGCTGTCGGATGGACTTAGCCACATACTCCAGCTCTTCTTTCTGGTTCATAGTAGCCCAAATTTGGAGCTGCGAGCGGTCTGTCTCACTAAGACTAACCGTTGATTCTGAAAAGTCATAACGACTCTCTAAGATCTTAGAAATCCGTCCAAAGGCATCTTCTGCTTCTGCATGAGAGATATAGTCAGGCTTGACCTGATAGTCCTCGGCCAGCTTTCTCAAAAAATCCACGCTTGCCTGATAGAGATTGCCCTCACGAAAAGCTGCTCGATAGGCTTTTTGGCTGGCATAGGTCCCGATAACAATCTCCACACCTTTTCGATGCAGGAGACCGACCAGGTATTCCTCTTCGGCAGAAAAACGAGTAAAGCCATCAATGACCAGGGCCAAATTCTCCAACTCCTCATCCGTATCACCAGCCAGAATATGCTGTGCAAAAGCAGCAATCTGAGAAGACGAATCAAAATCGCCCCTATTCAGAGCAGCAGTCACTGCAGTAAAAATCTTGACCAGATCCTCTCGCTTCTCAGGCTCCTCAAGAAATTCCAAATCCGCAAAGGACATCTGAGCGGTCTGCAGTTCATGATAAAGGTCCATCAGCTGCTGGATAAACTGGGGATCCTTCTTAATCCGGCCATAGACCTTAAGATCTCCATCATCTAACTCTGTCAAGGTCCGATAAATCAGCATTCCCAGACCAATATCGTCCAAACTCTGCCCTTGCCGAACATCATTGAGGACAAAATACCGAGCCATCTGGGCAAAGCGCGTCACTGTAATGGCAAAAGAAGCCTTGTTCTTCAGGCACTCCAAAACCGCCCGCTCCTTCTCAAAAGAAAGCGAATTTGGCGCAATATAAAAGACTCGCTTACCGGTCGCCACCAAGCTCTCGGCCTCCGCCACCAAGACCTTGGTTAAGGAATGGCGAATATCTGTATAAAGTAATTTCATAGCCTGCCTTTTCCTCTAGAAAATATAGGAACATTATACCATTTTTGCCAATAATTCTCATGGAGAATAGTCCCAAAGCCCGATTAGAACTCAACGTCCAAATAGAGCTTTAATAACTAGCCTCTTCATGTCCATAAACAAATGAAAAAGCCACTGCTTCCAGTGACTTCCTAAGGCTCTTACTTCTTTCAAAGTAAGAACTCATTTAATCTTATGCTTATTCATCTTTTCTTCAAAAATCTCTGTCATAATCACGCGCAATTCTTCTCTTTCCTTGTCCGGAAGTTCGCCTTGCCGCTTAGCGACAGCGTATAGCTGAGGATATTGCTTGGCAACTCGCTCAACCGTCTTGGTCGTCGCATGCCCTCTCACGAAGAAAGGAATCCTTTTAATCCATTCCTTGGGCACGAGTGCAAGAATCTTTTTGGCAGCTTCCTTATCAGAAATTTCTGCGGTGCTGAGCCCTTGATTGATCTGCTCTTGCTCTTTTTCAGTAAAATCATTTAATTCCATACCCTAAATCTCCCAGTTCTATTTTCTTAATACTAACTGAAGCACACTACTTACCCTCTACCCACTTATCATTGTCCATGATAAAGGGCTTGGCCAAACCTTCCCCTGTGTAGTTCTTATATTTGGTCTGCAAGTATTTGTAGACATCTTCCTTGGTCGCAAATTTGATTGCCTGATAAGGCTCTTCAAATGTCAGCTTTTCGATAAATAAGTAGCCATCTTTATCTGGAACCAAGACGCCGACATGCCCTACAAAGAGAGAATCACCATCAAGATTATCGTGGACAATGACTGAAAGCATTCGAGCCTTTTCATTAAACTTGAACTGTTTGAAGTATTCCTCCATCTTCTTAGCATGGACTTTGACATCTTGAGTCGCTTCAGTCTTAACTCTTGAAAACAGAATATTAAAATCTTCCTTATCTTTTGCATCAAAGAGCTTCCCCTTGTCAATCGAATCATTATCTATGAACAAGAGTTCGTCATCTTTTTCGATTTGAGGGATTTCGATGCTATTTTTCAGCAAAGTATAAGTATTAATCCGACAATTTGTTCCGATAAAATCGCCCTTTTTTGCCTGCCATAGAGGATTGATTTTTTCTACGTCATATTCTGTTTTGGTAAACTTAGTGAAATCGCCCCTTAATCCAGTAGAACCAACAAGTCCATTGTAGTCATTGACTAGATTAACAAAGTTATCGACACTGTCTTTATCCAAGTCGGCTGCTAACAAACTCCTCACTTCTTCGACACTCTTTTTACTGTTTAGATTTGAATAAGTCGATGTATTTTGACTTGTTTCTTTATTTTTCTGCGAACTAGCGCATGCCACCAGTCCAAAAGCCATAACTAGACAGGCGCAGGACATGATTATTTTGCTGTATTTTTTCATATTTTATTCTTCTCCACTACTCGTATTCAATTAACTATTTTGCTTTACAATTTTTCTGATGAGCCTTCAACTTTTTCATGGCCCAGTCATAATGGCTGGAAGTAGCACTTACAAAATAGGAACCTAATACAGTCCCTCCAACCCATTTATAGACATTTTTTGAAAATAATTCTTGATTTGTAAATGTGTCTGCCAACTCCAAAACATCTTGATGCGATTTCTGAAACAGCTGAGTTGCCTCTTTTAGAGAAGTCTTTTGATGCTTCTGCCAAAATTCCAGATTCAGCTCTCCATAAGTCTTCCAGTTATAGGGCGCAGGAAGAAAGGGCTGCTCTTGACCCTTTTGATTGGAATGCACCCAATTCAACAAGAGCTGATGCCATTCATAGAGGTGAATCAAAACATCTCTTACATTTTTATCTCGTCTCCAATGGGGCTCTTTCTTCTTTGCATCCCGAGAAAAATCAAAAGGCGTATTTAACTCTTCATCAGACAATTTGGAAATGAGAGTTTGTAACTTCTCATAGTTTTCCTTAGCAGCTAGCATCAAATCTTCTTTAGTTTTCGGTCTAGGCATAAGATTGCACTCCTTGCATCTTTCGGCTCTTGGAAATCATTTTGCTAATACTTAGCATTTATAGGATTTTCTCAATTTCCTTTGCTATTTTACTCTTTTTCAATTTCCTATGTCGAAAGTATCTCCATAAAACAGCAGGATTCAAGCTGTATGACAATTGCAATTGATAGTAATTTACCCACTCTATAAGAGCAAACATCCAAATCCCTAAAGAAATGAACAATATGGAAAATTCTCCGTGATTCAATAATATCACAAAAATTCCCGTAGCTAGTAAAATAAAATCCAATTTCTTCAATATCTTGTAAATTTGTCCTGTATACTTTTCAGCAAATCCTGGATTGGAAATCCTCTTGATTAAAATCAACCAAAAAACGGAACCCTGTATCAAGATAAAAGTTAGGAGAAACAAGGAGAAGGAAATAGAAATGAAGGCTTTAGTAGTAAGAATCCACTTTTTAAGCAGAAAAAAATTCATCCAAAATACTAAAACAGCGACCAACTCCCCACTAGCTAGATTAATCAACTTTTTCTTCAGAAGTCCTTTTGATTTCATCTTACACCACCATGAAAAAATTCTAACACTTTTAAAGAAGGAATTTTTAAGACCTTGTTTGTTCGGATTCCTTTATTTCTATTCCATTACTTTTTAGACTCATCACAATAAACTACAAATCCCTTTGGTAAGATGACAAGTTTCTCGTCATCAGTTTGGCATCGACTCACCAAATCAGCTGAATCTCTGTCTAAGAGATAATTCTCTTTGGACTGATTAAAAATGGCTCGGATTGCTTGATGATCATGTTGCCATTCTAAAGCCAGCGCATCAGGAGCGATTTCTTCTAGACTATATCTCCCATGCTGAATGATATCCGCAACAACCTTGCGAAGCTGAATCAAGTTTTTCATAAAATTGAGCATGTCATTACTATCGGACACCCTATCCCAAGGCATAACCCGTCTACAATCCGGATCCATACCTCCGCCCAATTCTAGCTCAGTCCCATAATAAATACAAGGCGTTCCCCTTTGTAAAAAGAGAAAGGCGAGTGCGGATTTGACAAGCTGGATATCTCCTTGAGCTGTCGTCAAGATGCGCTCTGTATCATGCGAATCCAAGAGATTGAACATGACCTCAGAAATCTGCTGCTTGTAGTACATGGACTGGCAGTTAATCTCAGCTATGAATTGACTGGTCTTCTTGCTCCTGCTCAAAAAGTAGTCCTTGATACTATCGGATAGAGGATAGTTCATGACCGCGTGAAACTCATCTCCATTTAACCAAGGCTGAGACGTATGCCAAACCTCTCCAAGAATATAAAGGTCAGGCTTTTTGGCCAAAACAGCCTTGCGGAAATCTCGCCAGAATTGATGATCAACTTCATTGGCCACATCCAGCCGCCAAGCATCAATGTCAAAATGTTCAATCCAATAGGTCGCAACGCTTAAGAGATAGTCTTTCACCTCAGGATTTGCCGTGTTTAACTTAGGCATATAGCTGGCAAAGGCAAAGGTATGATAAGGGAGTTCTTTGGGATTCATAAGCTTGTCATTCATCACTGGGAACTTTTGAATGTGGAACCAGTCTTTGTAAGCTGACTTTTCACCGTGCTTGAGAACATCCTGCCATTGAGCGGATTGATCGCCAATATGATTGAAAACCGCATCCAGCATGACCTTCATCCCACGCAGATGAGCTTGCTCCACCAGTTGACGGAAAGTCTCCTTGTTCCCAAAGTATCGATCAATTTCAAAGTAATCCGTCGTATTGTACTTGTGATTACTTGGCGATTCAAAGATGGGACAGAGGTAAAGCCCTGTAATGCCCAAGTCTTGCAAATAATCCAGATGGTCAATAATCCCCTGTAAATCCCCACCAAAGAAATCCGTAGTCTTAGGACTGATAGCAGCATTCCAAGATAACGCTCCCTCTGGCGAAAGTTCAGCATTTCCATTGGCAAATCGTTCTGGGAAAATCTGATACCAGACCGTTTTTGAAACCCAATCAGGAACCTGGCAGCCGTCAATTTCGTGAATATAAGGGAGTTTAAATCTGTTGCCCTCTAAAGCAAGGTTTTCTGGACTATTGTCAGTGAAACCTTTATCTCCATACAAGACGCTTTGACCTTCTTTATCCTTAAGCTCAAACAAATACTGAATCCGAGCAAAGCGCACAGAGACTGCTACTTGCCAATAATCAAATAAGGCATCAGAGGTCACTTTGACCATCTCTTTCACATCTTCATAAGAATCCTCAAGAAAAATAAAGGGATCGCCATAGTGCAAAACGATTTTCTCTACATCATCTTTCTTAGTCCTAATTCTGATATGCACTTGACCTTCTTTATAAAGATAGGCATACTCCGACTCCGGTCTATGATAAATGGCTGTTAATTCCATATTTTTATCTCCTAAATATTTCTATTTCTTAAAGTCGCTTCAAATTTATGCAAACGATTCCATAGACTAGCCCTAGTATACTATTTTAAAAAAAGGATTGCAAGCTATGGGCTAGTTTATGAGCAAGTTAAAAAGCCTTGGAGACAAGGCTTTTAGTTATTCAAGTTTTTAGAAAGATTCCTTACTTTTCTAAATCAAGTCATCTAGCCGACTTTTACTGATAGTGACCATTACTGTCCTAAAATGAAAATTTTTTATTAGCTAGATGACATTAAAACCTTTCTAGCTATACATCATTAGCAAAAGAATTCCTGTTGCATTGCCGATAATATGAGAAAGTGCAGAAATCAAACAATTACCAGACTTTTTATAAATCATTGCATAGATGATACTATCAACAAAAATCATGAAAATATCGTAGCTTACAAGTCCAACGCTTCCACTAGAAATATGGGCTATCGCAAACAATAAAGAAGACAGAATGGCACAAAGCCAAAATGGTAGAATTCTCATTGACTTACCAAGAAAGAAACCTCTCCATGCAATTTCTTCCCCAAAGGCTGCGATTATTATTTGAATCATAAGGAGTGGTATTTTATCGAAGGACAACATACCATCCGTTCTTCCCAAAACATGACTAGCAAAAGCACCCTTAAATACCATATCGCCGATAAGCAAAGTTGCTGCAGCAGATCCTACAGGAAGCAAGACCAAAAGAATTACTCCTTGTTTTTTCAGATCATCGAAAAATGATTTAAAGCGCAAACCTGATTCTATATGTGTTTTTTTATCAAAATGTTCAAGAACAAAGAAAAAGAGAATACCAATCAGTACAGTGAGACCTGATAAAGAAAGTTCAGATATTATCTTTGTCAAAGACAACACTGCCATTAGAAACAAACCAATGATTGTAGTATAAAAATACTTTCTATCTATTTTAGCAGAATCAGTCAAAACAATATTCCTCCTTGATTTAGTACGACGTCATCAATATTTTTTTATCGAACAATATAAATTCCAATCTCCAAATCGGAATCAATATTATTGTATATTATAAATGGGAAAAAAGCTAATCATCTTATTTTCCAACCCACAAAAAGAAAAAAAGAGTGGCCTCTGCCACTCCTTTCTGAAATCTATGCATCCAGCTATCTCTCCAATTTTATCACCTTATCATAGCGTTTCAAGTCCTCTTCGCTATAGTGATGAATCACTTCTACGACTGCTTGTGGGAAAGAGAAGAGAAGCTGACTGATTTTCTCTTGATTTTTAAGATCCAGATTGGCCTTGACCTCATCAGCCAGGATAAATTGGCGATTGTGATAGAGCGCGCGGGCAATTTCTAGCCGCTGCTTCTCACCACCTGAAAGGGTTTGGTTGCTGGGTGTTTTGCCTTGGAGAGCTTTCAGACCGGTTTGCTGCAGGATCTCCTCCATCCTAACGGAATCCAATTCTTGTCCCAAAGCAATATTTCCCTCTAGACTCAAACCATCAAAGACATGACTGGACTGGAGAATGTAGGCTCCTGCCTGATAAAGTTCATCCGAGCTTAGCTCTTGTCCATGGTAGCGAATCCGACCTTGACTAGGCTTGATTTCACCATAGATTAGGTTCAATAAGGTTGTTTTCCCAGACCCACTTTCTCCGATAATGGCAATCTTTTCTCCTTCCTCAATGGTAAGATCGCAAGGGGCTAAGATTTCTTGGCCATCACACTCTACTCTGACTTGCTCTAGCTGGATAGGAAAGACGGAACCTTCAAGAGCAGAAGGCTTTGTCAACTCCTCTCCCAGCAGTTTTTGATATTTATCACAGAGAGACTTGGCTGATTTTCTAGTATTGATAAAGTAAGATAGCTCCTGAAATTGGTAGCCGATATTATGCGATACTAGGTAAATTCCAACAAAGCTGGCTGCAGATAGGTAGTTATAATAAGTCATGAAACCACCAATGACAATAGGAGCGACCGAGCAAAAGGCATCAATCCCATTGATAAAGAGACTGTTTAAAGTCCGTTGCTTTTCATAGGCGATTTCTTGATCTAAAGCCTTGTGCAAATCTTTGGAAAAAAGATTGTAAAACAAGCTTTGTCCCCGATAATGCCGTATGGAACGAGCACCCGCAATCATATTGGTCACTTGAGAGACATAGCCCTGGTTAGCCATGGACTTGTGCTTAGTAATCGTATCCAAGCGTTTAGAGCCAATTCCACTGCAAAGAACCGGTATCGAATAAAAAATGATAAAGAGCAAGCCGAGATAAAAATTAGTCCAGAGAGCATAACAGATAGAGACGGTTGTAAATCCCAAAGAAGAAATGATAATGACAGTAGGCTCAATATAATTATCTTCTAGCTGTTTCACATCATTTTCCAGGTCGGACAAAACCTCTTCATCCGCTATCCGACGGCTATATAAGAAAGTCTGAAAGATGGCCTGCTTAATGCCCGACTTAAAGTCCGTCAGCACTCGTGCATAGTAATAGCGTTTCCCCGCCAAACCCAGCAAGAGAATCAAATTCCCCACAATCCCCCAAGTCAAGACCTGCCACAGCAAATGCAACTGGTGATTGGTAAAACTAGAGACAATATACTGAATCAAAGCTGGTGTAATGACAGCCTCCAGCCAAGTAATCATAATCGCCACAAAATAGAAGAATAAATACTTTTTAGTTACATAAGATCTAAGCATAGCGTATAAACCTCCTGAAGTTATTTACCAACTTAGATGGTCGTTTTTATGTAGACGGGGATATAAGGAGTTAAAAATCCTTTCACTAAAGGTTTCTAGCCTTTTACGAGCAGAGCAACACACTCAACCTGGCACGATACCTGCGAATTGATGTCAAAATAGGCTTCTGTATGCGTAAACATATCATATCAATTAGGGAACAGGTCAACGCTTCCTGAATATCCACTTTTACACTTTCCAAGGTACAGGAAAAATGTGATTTTTGACAACCATATCAAGGTCTTGTCTGTTGAAGTATTCGGGAAACAGTCTATACGTACCGCATGCTACTATAATCATTCCGCCACTTTTATGTACTAGCACCTTGCCACTGTCTCAAGACTCTTGAGTTTGTGGCCACTGGTACTTGCACATATTTTTCTTTGTAGCTATCGACCTATTTTCACTGATGGGCCAATACACTCCACGAGGTCGAGTTGCTGGATTTCAAGGTCTCAACCCCTATATCCGTTTGAATATTATTAATAGATTCTAAATTTCTTCAATACCTGTTTTTTTCAAATATTGAAAAGTTCTATCGTAATAAATACTGTTTCTTGATGGATCTTCATCTGATCCTTCTGGAACATATATGATCAATCCCTGTCGTGCTCTGGTTAGTAAAACTCGATAAGCATTTTTTAGATATCTCTTCCTTTGCTCCTTATTGACATGATTCCAATTCGTACCCCTAAACTTGAAATAATCAAAACCTTTTGTCGTATATCTAAAATCAGCATCCCATGCTAGTATCGCGTAATCAACTTCTAAACCTTGTACTTTAAATTCTGACGCTGCCACTTCTAAGTAATATGATGAGTCAACATTATCCTTTCCATTCAAAAACCATCCAACATGATTTATAGTTGATGGAACCCATATACCTTCAGCTCTTAATCTTTTTCCCTCTGAGCTTGCTAAAAGCCCATACCTTTCTGTTCCACGAGCCTGATTTTTCACCCATTTTTTTGCTATCTCTAAATCACGTGTAATGTAAATTGGATATGATTGCTTAAGCTCGCAATAAACTCCATGAGCATCTTCCGCTCTTTCATCTAATAAAAGTTTTACGAAAAGAGCTAATTTTTCACTCCTAAACGAACGTAATGAAACTCCTAAATGCAAATCTGGAATGCTACGATACTCTCGTCCATGCAACAACGTCGATATATCTGATTCACCTACATATTCTGTATCTGTAATTTTATCTGACAGATATATCTTCCAGTCTGAATAATTATCAGATAAAGTTTTAAACCAATCCTGAATTCCTGCCTCTCCGTTATATATTTCCTGTCCCCCACCTACAAGACAAACTATAACAGACCAATCTTTATGTCGATCCATAATACTAATCAGAAATTCCGGCTCTGATTGATTAAAATCAGGAATTCCTTTTTTGCGCTTCATAAAATCAGTGAGCGATTCTTCATCCCATGATCTTTGGGCCTCATCAAAAATTGCCACATTCTCTACAGGTGCTATGTCTGTTGTCAAAGCATCATCTCTAAGCTTATGAATAATTTGAATAAAAGCTTTTGTTTCTCTAAGAGCATTTTTCTTAGTTATTCCTTCTCTCTCTGCGCGATCTATCGCAAGCGCATTTTGCAAAACATCAACCAGCGGACCATTTCCTGAAAGAAAAACAGCATGTTCATCTTCATTAAAACGATGACGTTCATTCGCTATATTTAATCCAGCAAGTGTTTTTCCAGCACCAGGGACACCTGTAACAAAGCATATAGCTTTTTCATTATTCTTCTTACACTGATCAATTATATTAGAAATTGTCTCTGTTGTAATCGTTAAATTTTTTGCACCAGCATCATTCCTAGAAATATCTTCAACACCATGTTTTCTATACAATGCCTGCGCAGCCTCAATGATGGTCGGTGTCGGAGCATATCTTGAATTTATCCATTCCAGTGCAGATAAAGATGTGTCATTAATTCTTGAAATAACTTCTCGAATAGTACTGCCAATATTATTTTTATTACAAAAAAGTGTGTTATAAATATTATCTGTCATACAGTAATATTCATTCTGTTTTCCTACAGCCCTTGTTGAAACATTGATAGGAACAAGATACCTAGTCCCACTTTTATCATGAAAGTATTTCAAATCCAACGCATAATCCATCACCTGATCGCTGGTAGATTTCTTGTACTCTTTATCTCCTACCTTAAACTCTAGAAGAAAAATAATTCCATTTATTATGCATATCACATCTACCCTATGTCCCATTCTAGGAATGCTATATTCGAAAATAATATCACCTTGCAAAAACTCGACTAATTGTTCCTTTAAAATTTGAATTTCAGATCTCCAAGCCATCTTTTGGAGATCAGTAGTTTCAAACTCATCATTAATCAATAATTGGCCGAGAACACGCTCATCATCCTCTAATATAAAGTTGTTTATAGAATTAAAATAATATGCTCTTCGACTCATAAATATCTCCTTATTTCTGTGATAATGCTTTATTTAGCTGACTTGCCAATTTCTTTGCTATCGCTTTTGCCATTATAGGCGGCACCGCATTTCCTACTTGCTGATATTGCTTATCCTTTGTCCCACAAAAAATGAAACTATCAGGAAATGTCTGCAAACGCGCCGCTTCTCTTATACTTACTGCTCTGTCTTTTGTTGGATGTACCCACATTGATTTCCGCACATTTACTACAGTACCGGATGGCTCATCATATTTTAAGCGAAGATATATTGTATTCTGCGTTTTTGTAACATCTGTATATGTATTTGTTTTCATTTCATCAGATAGGGAATGAAAATTTTGTCCCTGATCTAATGCCTTAAATCGCTCCATAGCTGTTGGTGTCGTTTTAGTTATTATATGATTATGTAATATCTCCGAGTCGCGAAGTGTCTGTGCTAACTCACTTAAGTTAGATTTAGCTTGTAACTTCACGCCGCTTTTATCATCGGACACATTATAGACCGGCTCAACATCCTCCAAATCTTTAATTGCATCCTCAACTGTCCAATATGGTCCGTCTTTATATTTTCCTTCTGGAAGTTTTACTTCATCTGTAATATCTTTACGAATACCCATTACTACAAAACGCATTCTTTTTTGTGGAGCGCCAAATTGTGTTGCGGATAGAACATCTGACGAAATAGCATATCCTTCGTCATCATCGCCCCCTTGTAGCTTTGCCTTTAAATAATCAAAAACGGCATATGAACGTATATTTGCTATCAGCCCTTTATTGTCGATATAGCTATCAACTACAATATCATTTTCGAATATCTCCTGTGCTTTACTTATCATTCTTTGATACATAATGGCTGGTTCAATTAATACCTTAATCTGAGAATCATCTATTTTCCCAGCGTAAAAATCAAGCATTGCATTAAACGCAACCCTATCAGCAGCAATGATGAAATCATCCTCATCACCCTCTGTGTGCTTCTCTGATATTTTTATCAAACGCGATCTATGTTTTTCTAATACATCTTTAAATTTAGTTGTATTCTTAGACGCTTTATAGATAACATTCAATTCGAGATAGTCGAAATCATCCCATTTATATCGATCCAATTCTTGCTCAGATTGCACAATATTAATTGCTTCATCGAACATAAACTCAGCATCAAGTAGAGCCAACTCTGTATTGGCAGTTTCAATCACATTACTATCCACCAATTCTCGATCATCTTCACATAAGTAAAATCTGTGTACATCTGATCTCAGCATACTCACATTTTCCATTACAAATGCCTTGGGCCTTAATTCCAAAATTGCTCTAATATACTGTTTCACAAGTGAATTATTCTGGCTAATTGCATGATTTTTTTGCCTATTCGCATTAGAAAACCCCTGACATGGTGGTCCTCCAATCACAACATCTATATCGCCGTATTTTTCTTTTATTTCTGCATAGTTAGCATCTCTAACATCGCCAAACACATCAACTCCAGGATGATTTTTCTTATAAGTTTCCTGCATGGCTGGGTTAAACTCATATGCAACTTTTATTTCAAATTTTTTTGTTTGCGTAAATCCCAGGCTCAATCCCCCGGCACCCGCAAACAAATCTATTGTATTAAACATAGTTCCTCCATCTTACGCTTCAGTATTAAAGCCTTCTTCGGAGGCTTTGCGTAGCAACGCAAGTAAGCGTTTGCATTGATAAGTGTTTGGTATTTTATCAGGTATTTTACATACAATCGCTAATGCAGACACATCCGTAGGTGTAACCATATGATTTCTGACAACAAATTCTGATAGTCGCATCCACATTTCTACAGGATAATTAACTACCGTTGTCTGAGCTTGAATTTCATTTACAACCTTTTGCTCTTTCTTAGCTGATTTCTGCGCCGCCTTCTGTTCATCTATAGTAATTAAACAATTTTCAATATCCTCAGGAATATCAATATGAATTTTCTTTACATCTTCCCAGCAATCATTTCTCTTACACCACTGAGTAACATTTGCAACTTTTCTTGACGGATCAGTTATTCGAAGAAGGACTAACTCAGCCAATGCAATTAAAACTGTTCCCACTTGTTCCGGTACACTCTGTCTATTCCATATCAGCATTAAATCAAGTTCCTGGCCCTGATATTGACTATGCAATAATCTTCTAAATTGCGCCAAAGTGTAATATATGATATTTGCACGATATCCACCTTCGTACCAAGGTTGCTTTGGTATTATCTTCTCTAAATATTGGAACAAAAGAATTAACGCTGAGGTTGTTTGGAAATATCTCTCGTTAAACTGCTCTTCGTTTGTGTTCCATTGATCATCTATGTATTCTGCAAACGAATTAAAATTGGTCTGAGCACCTTTACTTACAATTTGTGGAAATCCTCTCCATGTATTTTGCACCTTTGCAAGGTCTGTTTTCTTAATCACCCTGTTCTTAGGATGTTGTAGTTCAAATTGTTTTTTCTTTGCAGGTGTCAGGCGCATTTGTTCTTGCAGATATTGCCCTCTCGCTCTTTCATAAAACCACTTTGTTTCATACTGCGCACCTTCTGACGCCGGTGCAAATAAATGTCTTGAAATTTGCTCCATACGACGGTGAAAAGGGTGAGATGCAAAAAAATCTGCGTCACTAACCTTATTCTGGCTATTTGAAGATCTAGAAATATTCCTGATCAACTCATCTGACTCTTCTGGTGTAGATTCATCAATTGAAGTCAATTTCATTTGTACAAAAATAGATGACAAATCTGCTTTATCCTTGTATCTTGCATTTGAAATAGATGCCGTCGTCTGTCCTCCATTAATTATCTGAAAATCCCTGACATATGTAATAAATTTTCCATGGTTTGTATCTTCTATCTTTACATCCATTGCAGTTGCTGATATTCCATTATTAAATGCAAAAAACATCTGAGGATTGCTCAGAATAGTCCCTCTTATTTTCTTATTTACTGCTACTTTAGTAGATAAAAATGATCTAACATTTCCCTCCAAAAGCTTACTGCCGTATTTATCATATATATCAGCCAAGACAATTCCAGGAATTACCCCTAAATAGCTACTATACTGTTCTGTAGATGCAGAGCTAGCTTCTATACACGGAATGCCCTCTCCACAATATTCCTTAAAATCAATCTCAATAATCTGACGACCTTGTTCTGAACAGCAGACTCTGAACAAACGATCAATATCCCAAATTTGGCCTTCTACCGGAATAGCATTATACTCATCAATTTCTACTGTCTTTATAGCAGCACTCATATCTGCATCAGTAAATACAAGAAAACGATATTTGCGAATTGTATTTTTTTTATACCTTAAGAAATCTACTAAATCTGCACATGGCGTACTCATCTCTATTTCTTGGTATAAATTAGTTGTCAGTGCTGTATCAAGAAATTTCATAAGCAAGCCAAAATCCTTATTTGCAGCTGTTCCTGTAAGTCGGCGTTCCAAATCATTACCATCAAAATCAGCAATGATAAGATTCATTGTATTATCAAATTCATCGTATACATATCCGTCTACTCTATAATTACTACGCCCACTTTTTCCTTTATAGAAAGACGGTGTGAAATCAGATAACGCCTCAGCATCAATTAGATACTGCGCCATATTATCTACAAAGGATGCACATGATCCTTCTCCAGTAACTGCTGCTGCAGTTTTTATACTCTCTATAAAATCTTTTTTAAATTCTGTAGAATCCATGCTAACATCCTCCCATTTTCATTACTTCTCCCAGCTTTTTATACTAGGAATATCTATCTGAAAAGTAGCATTTGTAATCTCTACTGGAATATGACTTCTTCGTATTCTTGGAAAAGAATCATTTACAGCATATATCTGTTTTGAGGATATACTAAAGTGCTGTTTATCATATTCCTTCATATCAATATAACCAGCAGATCCAAGTTTCAATATTAGCTCATCAGGATTTTCTCCATGTCGTGAAATCAAATCTATCACTTCATGAACTAATCCATATAATGTGAACGAATTTGGTTGATCAGGTGCACATTTATCGATACGATAAACGATCAATTCACCTTCATCGTTTCTATCTAGTTGCTCAACTGAAGAAATAGATATTTCTGCAGATGAAGCTCCCGTAGACTTAATCTCATGCCAACAATCTGCATATACAAAATCTTGATCTGCTCCTTCTGGGCCTACCCATCCAGATAAAGCAACGGAAGGTGACATTCCATTATCTATTTTTTCTTTCAAAAACAACAATTCTCCAATGAGACCTTTCTGTGTATTACTACCTAACACCGCGTTACTTTTATGATCTAATAATTTTAACCACGCATTATATCTGCGTAATACTTTAAGCAATGCAATATCATCAGTTTCCACATTGGAATATTCAATAATATCTCCTGCCATTGTTATGAAAACGTCTTCCTGTTTTTTATCCATCAGTGTAAAGGAAATTGCATATTTACCATCCTTTCTCTGATTACACGTAGCATCAATACATTTAGATGAATCTATTTTTTTAATTGCCTTTTGACTCACTATTACAACAGACTTATTCTCCGGCGTTGCATATCGAACATACCATTCAAGAGGATGGTTTACAGACAATTTCAATGCTCCTCCAGAATAGTAATTAATGGCATTCCATTTTTCTCTTAATTCATTTTCTTTAGCACTCATTACATATCCTCGTCATCATCATAATTATCATAAACTTCCACCCAATTTCTTAACTCAATTAGGTTGACCTTATAATTTGCAGTTTCAGTGGAGTCGCTGGTTTTAGGGAACCCAACGCCTAACGCGAACAAAAATTCAGGTAAATCCTTATTCTCAGACTTTGTATAATCAGCTTGTATTATATGTAACATTAAAATAGGGTTTCTGCCGGCTATCAAATAGGCCTTATCCGGAATATTTTTCTTATTCTCATTTCCTGGCAAGGATTTATAAGCTTTTTCCGCATTTTCAATCTCATCTTTTGTTAAGCCAATTCGAGTACAGCCACCGGCTCCAACGCGTAACTTGGTACCACTCACACTGATCATTTTCTTATCAGCTAATATTTTTCTTTTTTCTGTTCCCTCGATATCCAACATTTCATCACCACACTGTAATGGTTCATTATATGGATCACCTGTTCCAGATTTTATCAATACTGCATCCCATCCATTGCTCCAATGGTGACTCTCTATAAATTCTGCAAGAGCCCTACCATTGAAACTCAAATGCCATGGATTTGTCTCAAAATCCAACAATAATTGAGCAACATTGTCCCCTGGTACGTTTTTCCAGTAATAATGTCCCTTTGTACATTCTTCATCAAAATATCTATCCCCAATACTACTCAACGAATTCACAAAATTCTTGAATGCAGTCTCATTTGATGCCAGAATGTTTTTTGATGCTTTTAATCTAGGTGTTTCAAGCAAATTACCAGAGACTGTAACAGGGCAGGTCAAATCAGTTGCTGTACGCATTTTGTTTCGTGCTGTCACAATTAATGCACCAGGATCTTGTCGAACCTTCAGGCCAAAGTCTCTAGGAGTTTGATTTGCATTTCTCATTTTCGAGATTTCTTCCTTAAGTTCAGCAGTTGCTCTAGTAATTTGTCCATACCAATCTATTACTTCTGGTGTCATCCACACCTTTGCAACATCCCCATAGTTTGGTCTATATCCGAACCAACGACCCATTTGCAATAAAGTATCGTACATCTTTGTATTACGATGGAAATATGTCACACCAAGGCCCTCTAACGTCAAACCTCTAGACATACTATTTCCGCCTACAGCAATCACTCGTAAACCATCATTTTTATGATTAAAATAATCTAAGCTTGATGCACCGGTTTTCATATTTACTGCACGAACTTCAATAGGCGAAATTGCCTTGTGTAAATAATTTTTTAGCAAGTCTTCCCATTCTATTCCTACAATTCCACTCAAATGATACTTGTCCCAAACAATATGCATTGCTTTTATATTTCTTATTTTTTCACTTTGAGAAAGTGGTAATTTAGCATAGTTTCGAACGTCTGATTTCACCTGATCTAACCACACATTCATCATTTCTTGTATCTGAATTTGGACATTGGTATAAAGGCTTATATGTACCATCATAGATCTATGCTCCGTAAGATCACCTCTATAGTCTCTAATTGCATTTAGTAACAAGAAATAATATGCAGCCTCATACAAGTCCTCCGGTAAATCATCTACCACAAAGTCCTTTTTATGTTTTGGAGGGAAGCACGCTTCTAGCTCTTCTATATCAATCTCTTGAAGCATGTGATCATTATCAGAATTTTCTCCAAATATCCTATCTGCACCAATATAATTAGTTGGAGCTGATAGTGCATAAATAAAATCAGCAGGGAATAGATCATCATCTTTTTCCGGATCAATAAATATATTTGCAAAAGGAGTTGCGGTAATACCTAAATAAGTAGTTTTACTGAATAATTTCAATAAACGTCTGATGCAATCATTAATTGTAGCTGGCTGAGAATCTTCGTCTTTCGTGTTAACTGATGCATTATCGGCCTCATCATCAATCAACATAAGCGGAAGATCAATCTGTCCAGCAGCATTTTGCGTGTTATTATCAGATAACCACTTAATTAAATTATTTAAAATTCTTTTATTCTTCTTCACCACCAAAATAACTGGGCAATTTACGTTTTCGATGCCCAGATTATTGTTCCTCAAAATGCCGCTATCAAAATCTTTAGTCACAGAAGTAAATGCAACGATTTTTTTATCTGTTCCATATCTTCCTACACCGACCGGCTGATTCTTTATACCCTGTTCAGCTTTTGGATCCAGATAATATTCACTCTTTCTTCCCGTACATTCAGCATCCAATCTTTCTTGTGTTTGCTTACGCAAATTCTCCTGCATACCTGCTAAGACAATAATGATTCGATAACCCGTATCTGCTGCTTTATTACAAATAGCTGTGTAATTAGCTGTTTTACCAGACTGTACATCACCTAGTACCAGACCTTTTATTGCAAAATGATCTTCTGATGGATCGCCGCATAAATCTAATATTTCATCAGAAACTTTTCCTAAATTTGTTGTAACTCTTGGATTCCAATGTTTAATTTCTTCCAAATACTTTTTATATCTGTTCCAAAAGAAAAAATCAAAGTCAGCTCTCTTTGAAGGCAACCATGACTGATGACCATTATTACGATCATTAATAAATACTCCAATATCCATCTGGATAACTAATGATTGCTTGAGTCTAGAAATTATCTCAGCAAATTCATCATCTGAAACCGGCATAATAAGCGCATTTGCATTTCTTAACATCGTTGCTTTTTCCAAAAATTCTTCTTCTGTAGGTGGAACTTCTTTATAAATGTTGTTAACAAATGCGGAGATTATATTTTCTAATTGTTCAACATAGGGATTAATCATTTTCCAAAATCTCCTCCTTAAGTTTTTCTACTATATCAAGATGTGACGAATATGGATCGATACATGCAATAGCATCAAGTAGATTACATTTTTCTTGCTTGTCAGCACACATCGTTGTCATTTCTTGTAGTGATTTTACTATTTCTACATCTGACTGCTTATTATCATTAGCAATTTGTTCATCATTATTCAAATCCACATATAATTGATTAAGCGGCAAACCCATCTCAATCTGTTGCAGTAACGCATTTAGTGATGCCTCTATATCCGGGTTTGTCTTTATCATTTGTTGTACAAGCGGATACTCGCGATTAACCTCATAATAGAATCCGCCTTGTTTGTTTTTCATGCGATTCCATACATGGGTTTCGGTATCGCTTACTTCTTTTTTTCCTCTGAAGGTCCACGTTCTTTTACTTCTCTCAGCAATCTGATTAATGATTATCTCCAAATTCTTTCTAACTTCCGCTGGAGGTAATGCGGACGATTTTTTTATATCCAAGGTCCACAGATCATCTAACGTATTCGGAATATCAACACGGATTCTAGCAAGTTTTGATAAATCACTTTGCCGCATCATTCTGAACCAAGTACCCCAGACTAACAATCTTTTGTTTCTGTATACATAAAACCCTTGTTGCTTTCGAAGTCCATCTTTTCCACCAAGCATTTTTATCTCTTCTGATGACAACTTGGATATGTGTGGAAGAATATATGGTCGTACTAATATCTTACTGCCCTGGATAACTAATGCTTCATCGTCCATAGCTTGAATGCTTTTCTCCGTCAAAAACGGATCAATTCCTTTAATTTTTTCTCCATTAATTGATAGTCTAAGTTTTGTGATTCCTGATTCGCCTGCTAAATATCTGTGGTAAACAAGTGAAAGATGATCTCTAACTCTATCAATTTTACGTCCTAACGACAGTTCAAAATTAATCTCACCAGCCTTGAGACGATCTAATTTTTGCCAAACCACTAATGTTCCTGATTCGTTTTTTATCAATTCATCGAACTGAGGTATTTGTTGAATATCTTCATAATCCAGAATATTTAAGGACCAATCGCCTACTTCCGTAACATGATCTATATCCCATTGACGTCCCTCCAAATTTTCTCCTTGCTTTGAAATAACAGTCAGGCACCTACACTGAGATAAAGATGCGGTTTTTAAGCCTAGGCCAAAACGTCCTAAATCTTTTATGTCTCTTTCTTCAATTGGATTCTTACTGCCATATTGCATCGCAATATCAATTTCTTCCTCGTTCATTCCTTTTCCATTATCAAGGATTGCAATAAATGCACCGTCTACTGGAAAAAAATATATATCAACATTTGTAGCATTCGCTGCAATGCTATTATCGATAATATCAGCTACAGCCGCCTCAAGAGAGTATCCTATTGCCCTTGTTGACTCAATTAACGTAGGCGCATAGGGCGGAAGACTTTTTGTTTTCATAATCTCATTAGTCCTTTCCCTAATTACTATTCAAATACAATTCAGTTGTGTTCATTAGTTTGTACTTTATTTTATATGACTAGCTGTACCACAATCAGGACTCTGACATATTCCCCGATCCCTTTGATTCATCCGGTATAAATTCCATAATATCAGAAACATCACATTTCAATTCATTGCAAATCTTTACCAATACATCCGTAGTTACATTTTCATCGTTGGTAAGCTTTGCTAATGTTGAAGAGCTGATTTTTGCATTCTTACGTAAATCAGATTTTTTCATCTTCTTATCAATCAATAGTTTCCAAAGTTTGTTGTAACTCATCTTCATTTGTTTTGTTCTCCTCTTTATTCCATGACATACCATAAAGTTCACAACCATCCGTAGACAGTATTATTCGAGCATTTCTCTCTATCCGCTCTCTTGTTTCAGCTCTGTAATCACCTTGCTTATCATAAGCAATAAACACCTTCTTATTAGTGATGTCGTAGATTTTGATTAATCCGTCTTCGATATCCTTTTCCAAATTTTTAAACAAAAGTGAATCATGAGCCAAAGCTAGCAAAGCAGTACATAACAGCACCGCCAAATCATAAACAATCATTCCCTTGAAATTTGAACCTGTACCAGTATCATCTGGTGTTTCAAACTTATAGCTATCATGCTTATTGAAGTGAATATGCGGTGGTTCCCTTGGCGTACTAAACAAGGAATCATTTATATCTTTCATCTTTGTATTAAGCTCATTCTCAATTTCTCGCAGAATGTCTTCAATACTCTTTTTAAGAATCTCGTCAGCATTAGCTTTAGCTACCTTCAATTCTTTAAGCGTTAAATAAGCTTGATTCTGTGTTTTCAGAGCATCAATTTCACCTTTTAGTTCAGAGTGCTTATCAAGAAACTCCTTAGAAATATTACCTACAAAGCCTAACTCTTTAATCTGCTACTTTTTCATCAGAGAACTGCGCATCTAGAAGCTTTGCAAGCTTTTGATGATATTGTTCAACTTCATAAAGCTTTCGCAAGTTCACATTCGGAAAAAAATTCCTGTAAGGATGCCATATCTGCTTCCGTAGGATATAATCCATATTCCAAGCTCATACCTACAAGACGGAGCTTCATTTCCTTAGACTGAATTTGACTTTCAATATTGAAAAGAATTACTTAAACTCCACAAAAACAATCTCCGTTTCTAAGATTTGTACCATGATGTACCACGCTGTACCATTCTATCCCCAAATACCAGTAGGGCTTTTTTATAATGGTATCAACGGATGAGAAATACGCCTCTCGCAGTAAAATGAGGCTGTTCGTATTATATCACATCTGTGTCCATTTGTCAAACATAAGATTTGCGATAAGGACATTTTTAATTCATAAAAGATTTTTTTATGGCGAAACGGACGTCTTATAATAATCGTCCCAGACAAGACGTTAAACTGTCTGACCCAACTACCAGCTCACATCCTGTGACCACGATGTGTGTTCGCAGTTGATAGGAAGGTCCCACAAGTAAATAGAGTGCCAGCTTGCTAACAGCTGGTCACCAAGTTTAAGCGGAGCAATCCGCATGAGGTGACCAACTATGTATAGAAATACTGGCAACCATGCTTTCTTACTACGCTTTGGAATTTCACCAAACGGAGGTAAAAAACATGGCAAAACAAGAAAATCATTTAGACAACCAGAGTAAAAAACGTTATTACCCAATTCGCGATGCTGAGAATCCTAAAAAGGTCTAACTCGTAGAAATTACTGAAGAACAGTATCGAGCTTTATACCCAGATATCTGGGCCACACAGAAGCGTGAGCAGTATCATCACCTTTGCATGTGTCCAAAGCATTATTTATGGAAGTGCGATGGAGATTGCAGTGTTTGTGAATATCATGCTACTGGTGATGTTCTATCATTAGATGTACCAACGGAAGATAGTAGCGCTAATATGTATGACAATTATGAGGATACCGCTCCTACTATGGATGATGTAATTGCGGATGCAATGCTTCTTGAACAGCTTATTGCAAGATTTTGTGAACTTGACCCGGACTCTGACCGCATCATTGAGATGCTTGGCGATTCACTCTCAGACTGTAAGATTGCAGAACAGCTTGGTCGTAAGCAGAGAACCTTTGCTGACCAGATGAAGCGTATAAGAACTGAACTTCGTAAAGTACGCGGCTACTAATATAAGTAGTGCCTCCCTTTGGTGCCTGAAATATCAGGTGCTAGAGGGATTTTTATATTTTTTCAAAATTTCTCCGCTCAAAATTCTCACTCGTCTCCAGTGGTAAGTGTAAGGGACGAAACAACAAGCCTTAACTACTAGAAAGGAGGCTAAAGCAATAAAACAGCCCTACTTCGATTCAGGCGGTGATGAGTGTGAATTGATTGCAGTATTAAATGCAATCTCACAGGTATTCGCAAGAATGGTGAGAAATATGACAATCCTCGCAAAACAGAGACAATCAGAGAAAGGAGAAATTCGCTATGAGCAAAATGAGCGATATGGCTATGACCATCGAAGAACTGCGCAATCCAGCCGCTACTATTAATGAAGAAACTAACTGGTTAGCAGAACAGTTTAGCAACACTGCTGATGAAGCACCTGCTAAAAAGCCTGCTACCAAGAAGGAAGTAAAAACAGAACTTAAACTTGAGGATGTACGAGCTGTCTTAGCAGAAAAGTCCCGTGCTGGACATACAGTTGCTATCCGTACATTGCTTCAGAAATATGGAGCCTCTAAGTTATCTGGCGTTGACCCTAAGAACTATGAAGCCTTGTTAAAGTATGCGGAGGTGCTTGACAATGCCACCTAAAGGACACGCGGTATTATCCGCATCAGCATCACACAGATGGCTTAATTGTCCACCTTCTGCAAGGCTCTGTGAAACCTACGAAGACAAAGGCAATGATTATGCTACTGAAGATACCGACACACATGAGCTTTGTGAGTACAAAATATGGATAAGATTGTTGCTGGCCTTGAAGCTGAAGGTATTCTCACCGGAGCAGGCAAGAAAAAATGGTGGACCAGTACAATATAAACAAAATCCTTAGAAACGAAAAGTACATCGGTGACGCCCTACTTCAAAAGACCTACACCACTGACTTCTTAAACAAAACCAGAGTCAAGAACAATGGCATCGTTCCTCAGTATTATGTGGAAGGCAATCACAAAGCCATAATTCCGAAGGATATCTTCCTAAGAGTACAGGAAGAACTGGTACGCAGGCGTGTGGTAAAAACCAGCTCCAATGGCAAGAAGCGATCCTACTCCTGCAACCACTGCTTCGCACAAATAGTTATTTGCGGAGAATGCGGAGAAATGTTCCGCAGAATCCACTGGAACAATCATGGCTGCAAATCCATCGTCTGGCGCTACATTAGCCGCCTTGAAGCCACCGGTGAAGAATGCCATGCAAGAACGGTTAATGAAACGGTTCTTGAGAACGTGGTGCTTGAAGCGATTAACAGACTCCTTGGTGACAGAACCACCTACCAAGCACAGCTCCAGCAGAATATTGCAAAGGTCATCCGTGGCGCACAACAAAACTCAGCTGATGGCATTGATGAGAAGCTTATGGAACTTCAAAAAGAACTGCTCAAAAAGGCCAATAATAAAGAAGCCTACGATGAGATTGCCGACGAGATTTTCAAGCTCCGCGAACAACGCCAGCAATGCACCGTCGACACTGCTTCTAGAGACGCACAGATTGAACGAATCAATGAAATGCAGGATTTCATCAAAGACAATAAATACAAGCTTACAGCCTTTGACAAATCTCTTGTAAAGCGCTGGCTGAAACAAATAACCGTCTGGGACGACCACTTCACAGTGGTGCTTAAGTCCAGACTTGAGATTGATATTGAAGGATAAAGCCTAAGACGCACGAAAACCTCTCGACTATAATAGCCGGGAGGGTTGTTTTGTTATTAATCTTTTTTTCCACCACGTTTGTATGAATCTTTTTCTATCCACACGCGTTCACCGTTTTTTCTATAATGCTGCCCATGAGCTCTCACAGTATGTTCATCAGGAGAACTATGAGTTTGACCAGTAGGCTCCGAATTATCAATAATATTATAATTTGAATAATCAACATTGCTATCAATCAAATAATCATCATCGTTTTCATTGTCACTTGAGGGATTATAACTTGAGTTGGATGAACTATTCTTTATAACTTCTGCAATAGCACCTGCTGCAATTATACCAGCAAACAATGCAATCTTACCTTTATTCTTCCATAGAAATTTTCCAGCACTAATAGCGCTTTTCTTTGCTGAATCCCACAAAACCTTACCAACCGATGGGTTAACCACCGTTTTAGTCGTATTCGAAGATGAATCCAGTTTTATATTTTTATCTGATAGAGCTGATTTGTTATTACCATTTTCCTTATTCTTTTCTTTTTCAATTTTATCAACTGAACCATCGCTAGGCTGAATTGTTGGTTCTATATTTACCACTGGTTCATTAAGCTTTATTATCTCACACGGAATAAATGGTCCGTCACCAAAATCAAATTTTTCTTTTGTTACCGGGTTAAAATACCAGTTCGTTGGATTTTGCCAATTACCATCATGAGCCTCTAAATGCTCTGCTCTTGTTAGAAATTGTATATTTCCGGGCTCACCTTGAAACTCTGGATAAGCCTCAGCACTTTTCATGTGCTGTCCTTCAAAGGCTTTCCCGTTATCATCATATGCTTTTCCTTTTTCAAGGATATCCTGCTGTTGCTGTGGAGTCCATTCCCTTGTTCCTTTTCCTTCCTGAACAAGCTCTTGTTCCCTATTCCATGCAGCAAGAATAGCCTTATTGGACTCGGATGTTCTTCTTGACATAGAATCAGCCTCCTATGCCAAGCAAATCATACAGGTCTTTTAAGAATGCGATAAAATCATCATAAATTTCATCATCTTCTATTCTTCCTGCTACTTGATTATAGATTGCTATTTTTTCACTATTCTTTTCAAAGAGAATAGGATCACCTGATGCTAAAGCTCCAATAACAACATAGTCCTCACTTGGTCTTGAATCATCATTCACATCTATAACTGGCTTATGTTCAATTCCGTACAATTGTATTCCAGCTGGTAAAAACAATTCACCACCATCTGAAAATCCAAGCCACTCCTTATAACCAGATGGAAGTGTAATGTTATTTTCCTTTTCAAATAATGCAATCTTATCTTCTGTTGTTGCTTCAAGAAAAGACATCTTGCCTTGTTCTTTAAACTTATCTAATATTACTTTTAATTCTTCTGAAATCATAATTGTCTCCTTGCAATTCTTACATTATCATAGGCGAAGGTTCCAGTATTTCTTCAATAGTTTTTATCAATTTATCCAGATATGGGAACAAGACATTATCATCAAACTGTTGTAATTCAACTATTGCAGTCTCTAATGAAAATGAATATTTCATATCACTGATATCAGAAGCCATCTGTGTTACTTCACCCGATTCCTTATTTTCGACATAAATTCCCATCATTCTTTCGGGCTTGAGTTTTTCTATTTCTTCATACACCGGATGACCTTTATGCTTGCAAAAATTATATCTCTTCCTAATCTCAGTAGATGAAAACTCAATCCAAAATTCTATAATCTGGTCAATCGCAGGTGTGAACTCTGGGCACATCATTTTTAAATACTCAAATGGATTTTCTTCTACTGTTGGAGAAGTTACATTTCTTTCTGCACTTCTTAATAGCTCTGCTGACTCCTCGACAGATTTCATTCCTGAGACATTCACTCTCTTTCCCTTTTTGTTACAAGCAAACTCAACTGCTATATAGCATAGTGCCCAAGATATATCAACTACAGAGTTGTAGTAAAAAAGGGCAGTCTCATAAAAATGAGACCTATAGATTAAATGAAATGCTTCATCTGCGTTAGGATTATCTACAGGATTATACCACTAGTTCCAATCAACGGTTTCTGTTTCATGCATAAAGATCGTGCTGCTGAGTATTGCTCCACTAATTCTTCCTGCTTTGCTCGAAAATACAAATCATTTGTACTTGGAAGTTTTGCACCAACCAAATTAAATGTAACCTTTTTAGGTTTATCCAAACTAAAAATATCTGTCTTAAAATCCATTATCCTTTTCCTCCAACATCTATTCCACTGTCCAAAAATGCCCAAATGGTCGAGTTGTCGATTATGTTGTCACACGATATCTAAATCAGACACTCGACCTTTTAGGCGTTAAAATCTGTAAAAGTTTGATTTCAAAATCAATGACATCTAATCCACTGTCTTAAATCGTGACATCTAATCCGAAATCACAACCTAAGCCCTTAGATAAATTCCTACTTACCGATTTTTGCATTTTTGAGTTAGTAGATTAGATAATTTATGCTTAGTTCAACCTCGCAAAAGCCCTTATTTCAAGGGATTTCGCGCCTTCCTTGACATCAATACAACCGCCTCAACATGATGCGTTTGAGGAAATAAATCCACCGGCTGGACTTTCTTCAACTCATATCCTAATTCTTGATAGAGCTTAATATCACGCGCCATGGTGGCGACATTGCAGGAGATATAAGTAATTTTTTGGGGCTCCATGCTGACGCTAGCTTTGATGAAGCTCTCTGTCAGGCCTTTTCGTGGTGGATCAACTAGGATGACATCCGCTTGGATGCCCTCTTTCAGCCAGTTTTGGATGGCTTCTTCAGCAGGGGCGCAGACATAACTGGCGTTGGTAATGCCGTTGATTGCTGCATTCTTTCGGCTATTTTCGACAGCTTCTGGAATCACTTCGACACCATAGACCTGCTTGACGTGTTTAGCAACAGAGAGCCCAATCGTTCCGATACCCGAGTAGGCATCAAGCACCACATCGTCAGAGGTCAGCTCAGAAAAGTCAATGGCTGTCTGATAGAGCTTTTCTGCCATCTCGGTATTGACTTGGTAAAAGGCGGGCGCAGCAATCTGGAAGTCATTTCCCAGCATCTGGTCGGTAATGTAGTCTTGACCATAAAGCGTTCGCCAGTCTTTTCCGAAAATCGCATTGCCAGGCTGGTCGTTGATATTCTGCATGATGGACTTGATAGCTGGGAAGGCTTCTGTCAAGCGCTCCATCAGCTGCTCCACTCGGAATATTTTAGGTCGGGTTGTCACCAGGATTACCATGATTTCCCCTGAATAATGACCACGGCGAACAACTAGATTGCGAATGAGTCCAGTCTTTTCTTGCTCATCATAAGGTTTGAGGTCAAAACGACGCAGCAAATCACGTGTAAAAAGGATAACTTGGTCAATGACTGGATCCTGGATATAGAAATCTTCAATCTGCAGGAGGTCATGGGAATTTTTCCGGAAAAATCCTGTTTCCAGCTGGCCATTGACACGGCGGACAGGCACTTGAGCCTTATTACGGTAGCCCAACGGCTGCTCCATACCAAGTGTCGGCGGCACTTCAACATCAGACAAACCAGCAATCTTATAAAGACTGTCCTTGACCTGCTTGCGTTTGAAGTCCAGCTGGGCTGAATAGTTCAGATGCCCCAAGTCGGCAATCCCCGTACGCAGATAGGCCATATCAAGATTTTCATTGCGCTGGTCTGAAGTACGGAGAAATTCCTCCACCTTGCCAAAGCCAATTTTTTTGTTGACCTTGAGCACACGCATGCGGATGAGCTCACCCGGCAGAGCATTTTCCACAAAGAAAACCAGGCCTTCTGCCTTGGCGACCCCAGCTCCCTCATGGCTTAAATCCACGATTTCAACTTCAATCATATCATTCTTTTTTAACATATTTTTCTCTTTCTGCTTTATCGCTCTGCCATTTCCCAAAAGAAAAGGCAGGACATCGTCCTACCTTTCATTATATCATATATCTTATCTAAGACCCATTTGCTGCAGTCTTTCTTTATAGGCTTCAAAGTCAATCAAGAGCCCTTGACCACCGTACATGTCATAGGTATCAACCCAGTCGCCATTTTCCGGAATCGTCAGGCGCTCAACCCCGTTGCGGGAATCTCCAGCCATAGAGAGACCATTAGTCAAAAGGAAGCTGTATGGTACATTGGTCGAAGTCAAGGCAAAGACCTTACCAAGAGCCTCTGATCCGGTAAAGAGCTTAGTCGGATCTTTGACCTGCTGGAAGACAGCTGTCAAAACTTCCTGCTGGCGACGGGTCCGGCCAAAGTCGCCCTCATCATCCTTACGGAAGCGAGCGTAGTTGAGCAAGGTCCGACCGTCCATCTGCTGCTGACCGACCTTGATTGTTTGATTAGGCACCACACCGTCCTTCATATTCAGGTCATCTGGCACTTCAACTTCTGTCACCTTCTCCCCATCAATCGTTGAGAACTGGGCATTCATGCTGACGCCATTTGGGAAAAGGGTGTCAATAGCTGTCGCAAAGGTCTGGAAATCCACCAGTGCATAATATTTGATGTCCAAATCAAAATTATCTTTGAGCATCTGGCGGACATAGTCTGCACCGCGGTTGTGGTTTTGCTCCCCAATCGTATAGGCAGAATTGAGCTTTTGGTCATAGTAATCTGCCTGCGACGGATCGGTGTACTCATTGCTGACGCCATCAATGTGAATAAGTGTATCACGCATAAAGCTGACCAATTTCACCTTGTGGTCCTTATTGCCAACATTCAAGACCATAATAGAGTCGGTTCGTGTCTCAGTCGAGTCGTCACCAACCCGGCCATCCGTCCCAAGAATGAGGATATTCACTCCGTCCTTAGTATCCTTGCCGTCAAAAAATTCTGTTTCTGCTGGCTTAGAATTGCCATTATGAGCTGTGGTCAAGCCTTTGACAAACATGAAAATCATGCCCCCCAAGACCATCAGCAGGAAAATCCCTGCCCAAAGCAGAATCCGTTTCAAGCGGATTTTTTTGCGAGGCTTCTTGGGCTTGTCTTGTCCCAGACCAGCTCCTGCCAGAGCTTCCGGCTCCTTCTTTTGCTTTCTGCTGCGAGAAGAACGCTCAGGGTACTTGGGCAAGAGGCCAGAAGAATCCATTTCAACAGGCTCTTGCTCATAGGCGTCACTAACTGTATGCGGCTGCTCTTCATGGTCCGGCGCACTGGCTGAACTGCCAATCCCCTTGGACTTCTGACGCAAATAGTCAAATTCTTTCTTTTCTTTATCGTTTAGATAATAATAATTTTTATAAAGATAATCTAAGCGGAGCTGTTCATGATGGCTAAGATTTTCTGGTTTCTTCATCTCTTCTCCAATCTATTACTACTTGTCCTGAATCAGAAACACACTGTAGCTACCAAAAATTTTATAAGTAATTCCAAGACTTGTCAACTCTTGATAGGCAAAATCCGCCAATTTTTTCTGTTCGTTGTCAATGTCTATAATGAAGAAATATTCTCCCAGAGCCGTTTTTAGAGGCCGGCTCTCAATCTTGGTCAGGTCAATCCCACGCCAAGCAAAGGTCGACAAAGCCTTATAGAGGGCACCAGGCAGATTGTCCGGCAAGGTTAAAGCCAGTGTCTGCTTGTCTCCTGTCTTAGCCAGTTCAAGCTCAGGCACCTCATGACCCAGAATCCAGAAGCGGGTATAATTTTCTTCCATTTCCTGAATATCGCTGGCCGCTACTTTAAGCCCGTATTCTGCTGCAGCCGTGCGCGGGGCAATAGCCGCAAAATTCTTTTCAGGATGCTCTGCCACAAAACGAGCTGCATAGGCCGTACTAGCCGTCACCTCAATGGCAGCCTGCGGATAATGCTGGCGGATGTATTTTTTTCCTTGGGCAATAGCCTGCGGGTGAGAAAATATTTTCTCAATCGGCTTCTCCAAATCCGTCACCAAGAGCTGCTGCTTGATGGGCTGGACGATTTCAGCCACCGCCTGAATATCTGCTTTATGAAAGAGATAGTCCAGCGTCTCATGGACACTGCCCTCAATGGAATTTTCCACCGGAACAACCGAGTAATCCACTTCCCTAGCCTCATAAGCCTTCATGACCTCGGTGATATTCTGATACGGCACCAAGTCCTCGCTGGGAAAAGCAGCTTGGGCTACATGGTGAGAAAAGGAGCCTCTGGGACCTAAAAATGCTATTTTCATTGAATTTCCTCAATAATTTCCTGCGGGCTTTTGAGCCTCGTATCGACAATCTGGGTCGCCACTTCCTCATACCAGGCCTGACGCTGTTCAAAAATCTGCTGCAAGTCTGACTTGCTCTGGTTTAAGAACAAGGGTCGCTCTTGCTCTGCATCCTGCTGAATTCGCTGATAGAGCGTTTCAAAATCTGCTTTCAGATAGATATTGTCAGCATTCTGAGCCAGCAATCTGCGGTTTTCTGGGCTGACGACTACACCGCCGCCGGTTGAGACGACCAAGTCCGTATCGATCAACTCAGCCAAGAGCTGGGCTTCTGCAGTCCGAAAGGCTGCTTCACCATGCTGGTCAAAATAGTCCTTGATAGACATGCCCAGCCGCTGGCAGAGCAGTTCATCCATATCGACAAAGTCTTGGGCTAAGCCTCGGGCCACTGTGGATTTTCCGGCTCCCATAAAGCCCAGCAATATCTTAGCCATGCATCAAGCCCTCCAAGTCGCTGAAAAAGCTTGGATAGCTGGTCTTAATGGCTTCAGATCGCTCAAGTTCTACCTGACCACTTTGAGCCAACAAAGCAGCAATAGCTGTCATCATCCCAATACGATGGTCACCAAAGGTATTGACTTGAGCACCATGAAGAGGTGTTTTCCCTTCGATAATCATGCCGTCTTCCGTCGGGGTAATAGCTGCGCCCATGCTATTGAGAGCGTCTGCCACTACCTGGATCCGGTCGGTTTCTTTGACCTTGAGCTCCTCTGCATCACGAATGACAGTTCGTCCCTGAGCCTGCGTCGCAAGAAGCGCAATAATCGGCAACTCATCAATCAAGCGCGGGATAATCTCGCCGCCAATCTCAGTGCCCTTAAGCACAGACGTCTCAACGGTGATGGTTGCAGACTTGGCTACTGGATCGACATCTGACAGCGTCATCCGTCCGCCCATAGCCTCTATCACTTCTAGAATACCTGTACGAGTTTCATTGATGCCGACATTCTCTAAGACAATCTTAGAGTCCGGCACAATCAGTCCAGCTACCAGCCAGAATGCTGCACTGGAAATGTCACCTGGAACCGTCACTTCTTGTGCAGTGAATTCCTGACCACCCTGAATGTGAATTTCCTTACCCTCAACCTCAATCTGCCCGCCAAACTGGGCAATCATATCTTCTGTATGATTGCGAGTGATTTCCTTTTCTATAATTACCGACTCTCCCTGAGCCTGCAGGGCAGCAAAAATCAAGGCCGACTTAACCTGAGCAGAAGCCACTGGCAGCTGATAATGAATAGACTGCAATTCCCTGCTCCCCTTCATCTTGAGCGGTGGTAAATCACGCTCGGTCCGACCAGCAATCTCAACTCCCATCTGCCTCAGAGGAATGGTCACCCGATCCATAGGCCGCTTGGATAGACTGTCGTCACCAAACATCTCTGCTTCGAAATCCTGGCCAGCCAAAACACCAGAAATCAAACGGATAGACGTTCCAGAATTCCCCATATCCAGCTTATTTTTCGGTGCTTGCAGACCTTCAAATCCTACGCCATGTATCTTGACAAGATTTCCATCGTCCTCAATCTGCACGCCTAAGTCACGAAAAACCTGCATGGTAGACAGCACATCTTCTCCTCGCAGAATGTCGCGGACGGTAGTAACGCCCTTGGCCAAACTGCCAAAAATAATGGAACGATGGCTGATAGATTTATCTCCTGGTACGCGGATATGGCCCTTCAGGCCTTTTACATTGGTTGATAATTTCATAGGTGACCTCGTACTTTCCTTTGTTGTTTCTTATTTTATCATAAAAAGACCAGAAATTCTTAAAATTTCTGGAATCCGAGCTGAAGCAAAAAGAATCCGGGTATTCAGCCCAGATTCTTCTTTTTTTATTAACTTATTTAAGCAAATCCTGCACCGGATCAAAGATAATACGCTCAATGTCCGCCAGATAGATGGACAGTTGCTGCTGCTTATTGAAGAATTCAGAAAGAACAGCATTGCCCTGAATCTTCTCACCAAAGGAAGTCATCTTATCCTGCACCTCCTGAGTCGGTACCTGACCAGTCTGAGCCAGCTGTTGCAACTCCTGCTGGAAAGCCAGATAATCTGTAAAAATGGCCTTGGCTTCGCTATCAGCATCCACTGCTTCCTTACTTTCTGCGACGGCCTTGTACTCAGGTAAATCACGCAGATTTCTGCTCAGTTCATTGGCTAAATCATAAATATTTGACATAGAGTTCTCCAATCTATATTAGTCTTCGGACACTTGGTAATCCGTATTTTCTCTTACTATTGTAGCAGATTTTTCCAAATCTTGGCGATTTTTAAAGGTGATTTGCAGGATACCATTGATATCTTCGCGGTTTTCCTCGTTGATACGAATGTTGACAACTGAAATTCCCCGCAGAAGCTCTAAAATACCCAAAATCGCATCTTCTTCGTCAGGCACCTCAATAAAGAGGTCGTAAAAGCTGTCCACACCGGCTCGCTTATGAATTTCCATCTGCTTACGGCTTTGCCGTCCTCGGTCGAAAAATTCCCAGATAGCTGTCTCGTCCTTTGCCTCAATCGCTGCGGCAACCTTGTCTAACTGGTCTTTAAAATCTTCTAGCCGCTCCAAGATAGCTTGAGGATTTGTCAAGAGAATAGAGGTCCACATACCTGGCTCGCTCTCCGCAATCCGTGTCATATCTCGAAAACCACCGGCTGCAAAAGATTGGGTCAGCTCATGCTCCTGGCTATAAGCTGCCGCTTGCTCCATCAGGCTGGAGGCTAGGATATGCGGAAAATGACTTATTTGACAGGTCACTCGGTCATGCTCTACAGGATCTACCTGAATAAATCGAGCATGAAGACCACTCAGCAAGTCTTTTATTTCCTCAAGCGTACCAGGCTTGGTCAGGCTAGAGGGCGTGAAAATATAATAGGCATTTTCAAAGAGGGTGACATGGGCTGCCTTGGCTCCAGTCTTGTGACTTCCGGCCATCGGATGAGCACCGACAAAGCGGACGGGCTTATTCTGCAGATACTTTTCTGCAGCTGCCACAATCTCAGCCTTGGTTGAGCCAGCATCTGAGATGATAACATTTTCCTTCAGGTCCAGCTCCGCTAGATTCTTGATAAATGCTATGGTCTGCTTGATGGGCACAGCCAGAATAATCACATCAGCCAATGGAGCAAAGGCGGCAAAATCATCCGTTACCCGGTCTACCATTCCTCGCTCCAGGGCAACCTGTCTTGATTCTTCACTTCTGTTATAGCCGAGAATTTCAATCTCAGGATGAGCTCGCCTGATGCCCAGAGCCAAAGAAGCTCCAATCAGTCCCAGACCTGCGATATAGACTGTTTTTCTCTCCATGCCCACTCCTTTCTTCTAAAAGTTCTTGACAAATTCCCGATGGCGGGCTACCGCATCCTTTAGTTCTTCCAGATTGTCTGAAGAGAACTTCTCCAGAACTTCGGTGGCTAAAACTGTTGCCACCACGCTTTCCATGACAACACCCGCCGCTGGCAGAGCTGTAGGATCGCTCCGCTCTACTGTCGCCTTATAAGGCTCGTGGGTCTCAATATCCACGCTCATCAGTGGCTTATAAAGGGTTGGAATGGGCTTCATAACACCGCGCACCACGATTGGCTGACCATTGGTCATCCCCCCCTCAAAGCCGCCTAAATTATTGGTTCTGCGAGTGAAGCCATCTTCCTCAGACCAGAGGATTTCATCCATGACTTGACTGCCCTTGAGACGGCCGGCTTCAAATCCCACACCAAACTCAACTCCCTTGAAAGCATTGATAGACACGACTCCTTGAGCAATCTTGGCATCCAGCTTCTTGTCCCATTGGACATAGGAGCCTAGACCGACCGGCACACCACCAACGACAGTCTCAATGACACCACCGATGGTATCCCCGTCTTTCTTAATCTGGTCAATGTAGGCCTTGATCTCTTCTTCGCGATCGGGATTGACAATGGAAACATCAGACTGGGCAGCTCTTTCCTTGATTTCTGCTACAGTCAGGTCGTCCGGCACATCAATATCAATGCCACCAAAGGTTACGATATGACTAGCCACCTCCACACCGATTTCTTCCAGCAAGCGCTTGGCTACTGCTCCGACTGCTACACGCATGGTCGTTTCGCGGGCAGAAGAACGCTCCAGTGAATTTCGCAAATCGTCAAAGCGGTATTTCATACCACCAACCAAGTCCGCATGGCCAGGGCGTGGTTTGGTAATCTTGCGCAGCCCTTTTATCTTTTCATCCACATCTGCCACACTCATAATCTCCAGCCATTTCTGATGATCCAGATTCGTGACATTGAGGGTAATCGGACCGCCCATGGTCAATCCATGACGAACCCCAGACGTAATCTCGACTTGGTCGCTCTCAATCTTCATGCGGGCACCACGGCCGTACCCACCCTGACGGCGCTTGAGCTCAGCATTGATATAGTCAGCGGTCAGAGGAAGACCAGCCGGCACTCCCTCAATAATAGCTGTCAGGCGTGGTCCGTGGGATTCTCCTGCTGTTAAGTATCTCATACATTTTCTCCTATTTCTGGGATGGAAAGAGCTGGACACTCTGTCTATTTTTCATCCAAACTGTCCAATCATCTTAAACTCCATCTGGCACTTATTTCTTCAGAAATTCTTTCATCTCTTCCAGCGGAATCTGGTGAATACTAGCCGAACCCAGCTCAGGCACCAGTACTAGCTTGATAGAGTTGCCTCTAGCCTTCTTATCATGGGTTAAGGCCTGATAAAGAGCATTCTCATTCCATGGCTGGTAATCCACCGGCAAGCCAAACTTCTGACACATATGGATGATGTTTTCTGTGATTCCGGCTGGCATAAGGCCTTTCTTTTCAGCGACACGAGAAACCTGTACCATACCAATCGCCACAGCTTCACCGTGCATGACTTTTCCGTAGCCGGCTGTCGCTTCAATAGCGTGCCCAATAGTATGGCCGAAATTCAGATAGAGGCGGACGCCATTATCCAGCTCGTCCTCGACCACAATCTTACGCTTGACATCGCAGGAATGGTAAATGATGCTTTCAGCATGCTCTAAAATCGACTCTGGACTGCCATCCATTTCTGACAGCTCATCCCAGAGTTCTTTATCCTCAATTAAGCCGTACTTGACCACCTCGCCCATGCCTTCAATCAGTTCACGCTGGCCTAAAGTCTGCAAGACTTCAGGGTCAATCAGAACCCCATCTGGCTGGGTAAAGGTGCCGACCATATTCTTGGCCCAAGGTATATTGACACCAGTCTTACCACCGATAGAGGAGTCCACTTGGGCTGTCAGACTGGTTGGAATCTGCACAAAATGCACACCCCGCATGTAGGTTGAAGCGGCAAAGCCTGCCAAATCACCAACAACGCCGCCTCCCAAGGCTACAATGCCGTCACTGCGGGTCAGACCAACCTTAACCAAAAACTCATAGACTTTGTTGACCGTCTTTAAGTTCTTGCTGGCTTCACCCTCCAAAAAGTCAAAGACAAAAGTCTCAAACCCAGCCGCTTCCAAGCTCAGCTTGACCTTTTCAGCATAGAGTCGAGCCACTCGATTGTCCGTGACGATAACTACCTTCTGAGGCTGCCAAAGCTGACTCAGCCAACTTCCAGCCTGAGATAAAGCCCCCTTTTCGATGAGAATATCATAGGGATGATGCGGGAGATTCACATTTAGTTTCATAAGCGCCTCCTTATTTATACAATTCTTCTAAACATTGCCAAATTTCCTGACTGGGCATAGGCTTGCCGGTCCAAAGCTCAAAGGCTTCTGCTCCCTGATAGAGCAGCATACCAAGTCCGTTGACCGCTGTGACATTTTGATTTCTGGCCCATTTGACAAAGGGCGTTTCAAAAGGTTGGTAGATAACATCCGCAACTAAAATCTGGTCAGGTAGTTCAAGCTGTTCAGGTAGGGGCATGCTGATGCCATCCATACCTAGACTGGTCCCATTGACCAGAAGGTCTGATTGATTGATTGTATCCTGCAAACTATCCGCATCTTCCAAGGTTAGTACCTGGATAGAACTCTTGGTTTGGCGACTGATAGCTGCCATCTTTCTGACAGTCTTCTCATAGGAAGACTGTCGAGTGAAAACAAAAATTTCCTCTGCATTGTCCAAAGCTGCTTGGGCAATAATCGCTGTCGCTGCTCCACCTGCCCCCAAAATCGTCATTTTTTTGCCCCGAATAGCAAAAGAAGGCAAGCTCTTAAAAAATCCCTTGCCATCTGTATTATAACCAACTAAAATTCCATTTTTATTCACAACCGTATTGACTGCTCCGATAAGGCGAGCGCTGACATCCAGCTCGTCCAGATAAGGGATCACTTCCTGCTTGTAGGGCATGGAAAGATTGACACCAAACATATCGTATCTGCGGATATTTTCTATACTGGCCTGCAGATCCTTCACTTCTACTTCCCAAGCTAGATAGACACCATTGACACCAGTCTTTTCAAAAGCCATATTGTGAATAAGAGGAGAAATACTGTGCTTAATTGGCTTGGCAACCACAGCAGCCATGCGGGTGTGGCCATTAATTCTCATTCAAAATCTCCTGAATTTTCTTCATATTGCTCAGAGAAATCTGACCGGGTGCTGACGCCATATCCTGACTGGCAAATGACCAGCTGGAACCTGTCAAATCAGCCGCAATCCGTGAAATCTTGCCAACTTTTCCCATAGAAATGGTGACAAAATCTTGCTCAGGATTCAAAGTCTTGAAACCGCGAGTATAGTTCATCAAGTCCAGCACATCCTGCTCATTATGAGCCATGACAGAAACCTTGACCACCTTAGGGGTCAGAGAAGTCAACTCAGACAGGATTTCCATCATATTTTCAGGCGTTTCCTCAAAGTTATGGTAGCTCAGCACCAGATTAGGAAACTCTAGCATTTCTTCAAATTTCCCCTTGTGAGAGAAATATTCAAAGTCGATATAATCCGGCTGGTAAAAACCGGCTACTTCCTTGATGAGAGCTACGTATTCATCATCGGATAGTTCGATTTCTCCGCCTTCCTGACGGGTTCGCAAGGTGAAAATTAATTCACGTCCGGCAAATTTTTCAAAAATAGCTGGCGCAACATTTAAAATGTCATCCTTGGCCAGAAAATCCGCCCGCCATTCAATAATATCCGCATCTTCGTAGCGTGATACATCAATTTCTTGAGCTTCTTCTAAACTCTTGGGCATTACAGAAACGACTAATTTCATTGGTCCACCTTTATTGTAAATACCTTGAGGTAATTACTGCTCCCGTCTTTTTTATTATAGACAAAGTCTGCTGGCAAGCCATACTCCGCAAGATAGCGGTGCTTTCTGCCGGCAAGGCCTTTTTCAATTTCTTGTTTAAACTTACTTTTGGAAAGATTGGCTGCATTGGTACTTAAAATCATGATTCCCTGAGGATTCAGGATTTCCAAAGCTTGTGCAACCAAACGATGATAATCTTTAGCAACCGAGAATGTCCGCTTTTTATTTCTAGCAAAGCTAGGCGGATCTATCACAATGACATCAAAACTTAGAGCGTGACGCTTAGCGTACTTGAAATAATCAAAGACATCCATCACCTGAAAGCGATGCTGATCCAATGTCAGACCATTGGCCAGAAAATGAGCTTCAGACAGCTCACGGCTTCGCTTGGCCAAATCAACTGATACTGTCTGACTGGCACCGCCCATGGCTGCTGCAACTGAAAAAGCGGCTGTGTAGGAAAACATATTGAGCAAACTTTTACCAGCAGCCAGACCATCTACCAGACTGGCACGCACATCGTGCTGATCCAGAAATATACCAGTCATAAGACCATCATTCAGAAAAACCTGATAGCGAACACCATTCTCCAAGACTGTGAAGGTTTCTGGCGCTTCCGCTCCGTAGATATGGGCCGATTCGTAGTTCAAACCCTTGAAACGAATCTTTTCATAAGCTCCCTGAATCTCTGGGAAAACCTTAGCGAAAGCTGTCAGAATCTGCTCCTTGATAGCAAAGACAAAGTCATTGTACCAAGAAAAAAGCGCAAAGTCATTGTAGAAATCCACCGTGAAGCCACCGAAGCCATCCCCCTCTTGATTAAAGAGTCGAAAGGCTGTCGTGTCAGACGAATGAAAATAAGCAGAACGTCTGCTCTTAGCCTGCTCAAAGAGACCTTGAAAAAAATCCGAGTTTAGCTCTACCTTCTTCTGGGAAATCAGCCAGCCAACTCCCTTATTCTGCGGAGAGAGATAAGCTGTGCCTAAAAACTTTCCCTGACGGTTTTGCAGCTCCACGCATTGATTCTGAAGCGAAAGGGCGCCAAAATCCTTTTTATCTAATAAAAGAATGCCCTTTCTCAGTTTTTCTTCTGCCTGTTGAGTAACAGTAAGTTTATTCATAAATTATATTATACCAAAGATTGTGAAAATTCTCAAAACATATTTTACATTTGAGTTAATAAAAGATTTCACAAACGAGTGCAAAACGACTATAAACCTCTCTATAGAGAGGATAAGGCTTTCATAGGAATATTACAATTTCGCCGATTTAAAATATCTCAAATACGGCTCAAATTTTCCTTAACTGGAGAAATTATGTTATACTTAGAGGAGAAAATTTTTAGGAAATAAGACAAGGAAGTAACTTTTTGTGAAAAAAATAACCAAGAATTTACTCAATTTCATGAGTACGAGACTAGGTTTTGTCTTGATTTTACTGGTCCTCTATTGGATAAAAACCATGTGGGCCTATACGATTGATTTTAACCTTGATATCCAAGGTGCCTATCAAGTATTTTTAGCTATTATAAACCCTTTCCCTATCAGCCTCTTGCTGCTGGGACTAGCACTTTATGTAAAACGAACCAAATTATTCTACAGCCTAGCCTTCGGAATTTATCTGCTCCTCTTTGCTTGGCTGGTATCTAACTCCATTTACTACCGCGAGTTCAGTGACTTTGTCACTGTAAACACTATGTTGGCTTCCAGCAGCGTTTCAGCTGGACTTGGGGAAGCAGCACTCGAGCTCTTCCGCCCTTGGGATATTCTTTATCTGATTGATTTCCCAATTTTGGCCTTCTTATTTTTTAAGAAATACATCCGAATGGATGATCGGCCTTTCAATAAACGCGCCAGCTTTGCTGTGACCTCCCTGTCTGTCATGCTGTTCTCTGCCAACTTATTCTTGGCTGAAATTGACCGGCCTGAGCTCTTGTCACGTGGATTTTCCAACTATTATGTCGTTCGGGCTCTGGGCTTGCCAGCTTTTCTAGGTTACAGTGCTAACCAGACATATACCGCTAATCGTGAGCGATCCAAAGCTTCTGAAAAAGACTTGGAACCAGTAAAAGAATATATCCAATCTCATTATGCGGAGCCTAATCCAGAATATTACGGAATTGCCAAGGGTCGCAATGTTATCTATGTCCATCTGGAAAGTTTCCAGCAGTTCCTGATTGACTATAAGCTGCAGGCAGATGGGAAAGAGTACGAGGTGACACCTTTCCTCAATTCCCTCTACCACTCCAACTCGACTCTGGCTTTCTCTAATGTCTTCAACCAGGTCAAGGCTGGTAAAACTTCTGATGCTGAAACCATGATTGAAACTGGTCTCTTCGGTCTCAATCAAGGGTCCTTCATGGTCAACTACGGTGGTACTAATACCCAGCAAGCTGCACCTTTTATTCTTTCCAAAAACGGCGGCTACACTTCCGCTGTTTTCCACGGAAACACTGGAAGCTTCTGGAACCGTAATACAGCTTACAAGCAATGGGGTTATAACTATTTCTTCGATGCGTCATACTTTACCAAGCAGGACGATACCAACTCCTTCCAGTATGGTTTGAACGACAAGATTATGCTGAAAGATTCCATCAAATATCTGGAACACCTGCAGCAGCCTTTCTATGCTAAGTATATCACGGTTTCCAACCACTATCCTTACACGACTAGCTTGATTGGTGACGAAATTGGCTTCCCGCTGGCTAAGACCAAGGATGAAACCATCAACGGCTACTTTGCCACTGCCAACTACCTAGATTCTTCTGTCAAGGCCTTGTTTGACTATCTCAAAGAATCCGGCCTCTATGACAACTCTATTATCGTTCTCTATGGAGACCATTTTGGAATTTCCCAAACCCGTAATCCTAACTTGGCCCCTCTTGTAGGAAAGACCTCTGAGACTTGGTCCAACTACGACAATGCCATGATGCAGCGCGTGCCTTACATGGTCGTAGTTCCTGGCATGGACAAAGGAAAGATAATTGATACCTACGCCGGTCAAGTGGATATGCTGCCAACATTGGAGCATTTACTGGGCATTGACTCTAAAAACTACCTTCAGGTCGGCCAAGATATGCTATCAAGTCAGCACCAGCAAATCACAGCTTTCCGCTCCAGCAATAACTTTGTCACTCCAAAATACACTAGCTTCAACGGACGGACCTACTACACCCAGACCGGTGAAGAAATTACCAATCCTGACGAAACCATCAAGAAAGAACTGGATGAAATTCGTAATGCTGCCAATACCCAGCTGAAGATTAGTGACGCTATTCAAACGGGTGACTTGATTCGCTTCTACAAGGGTAATGACTTGGGCAAGGTCAACCCTAAAGATTACTCTTATCTTAATTCAATGAAGGCCTTGTTGGCTATTGAAAAGGAAAAAGGCGACCAATCAACCAGTCTTTACTCTAAGCGAGGCAATGTCTCCACTGTGGATCTCTTTAATTCGCCAAGCTATAGAGCACTGCATCCCGAACAGTTCCAAACTAGCAGCAGCGACGAAGACAGCAGTCAGGAAGACTCGAGCTCTTCCAGCTCTAGCTCCACAGCCAATCCATAGATAACAAAAGCCTTAAGTCCAATGGACTTAAGGCTTTTCATGTAGCTAATAACTTATTGAATAACTTCAAAAACAGAAACCGTCAGATTTTCAACATAGAAAGGCTTCTTATGACGGCTATTGCCTACTAGGAGGCGCAGCTTGTCTGCATTAGGCAGATAGTAAGGCAGGCCGCTAGCATTAAAAATGACTTGATAATGCTTGTCGTCCTTGATTTCGAAGATAATCAAGCCACTGCCCTGCTCTGCTGATTGGACAAAGACATGCTTATAAATATCCTCATAAGTCTGATAAGAAAAGGCTTTGCAGCTTGTCTTTAGACGAATAATGTCCTTGATAAAATCAATACTCTCTTGATGGTCCTGCAAAATATCCCAATTCACCTGATTGACTGCATCTGGTGCATTGTAACTGTTCATAGCCCTTTCGCGATCGCTATGCAGGACTTGGCCGTCCTCCCCCGTAGCTACGAGCTTAGTACGAGAAAATTCCTGTCCCACCTCCATGAAAGCCATACCCTGCATGAGCAGGTTCATGGCAGTTGCCAGCTCAATCCGCTTGGTACGAGTCAGAATATCATCATCGGGATGCAGCTCCGCAAGCAAATCATGCAGGTTGAAATTATCATGTGCCTCCACGTAGTTAAGGACTTGATCAGGACTGCGATAGCTGCCTAGCTCACTGCTGCCAAGGATAGACTTAGCGACGATATCCTCCGTCGCCTGACCACTGACAAAACCAGCTTTGATGCCGCCGTAAACTTCTGCTCCTTTGACCGCATCCCGCTCTGTATCATTGAAAAATCCAATCCGCGGTAACTGATAAGCATTGTCCTTCTTAGCCTTGTCTTCTGGTCTCAGGCCCGTTCCCATATCCCAGCCTTCTCCATAGAGCAGGATTCGTGGGTCCACTTCATCCATAGCTTGACGAATGGCATTCATCGTTTCCACATCATGAATTCCCATTAGGTCGAAGCGGAAGCCATCTACATTGAACTCCTCTACCCAGTACAGCAGAGAGTCAATCATAAACTTGCGGAACATCTCATGTTCGCTGGCCGTCTCACTCCCCACTCCAGTTCCGTTTTGGAAAGAGCCGTTAGGATTCATCCGATAGTAATAATCCGGTACTGTAGCCTGAAAAGCAGAATCATAGGTCGAGTAGATGTGATTGTAAACAACATCCAGTGTCACAGAAATCCCCGCATCATGGTAGGCCTGAATCATGGTTTTCAAATCTCGAATGGCCTGCGCTGGGTCGGCAGGATTGCTGGAAAAGCTAGTCTCCGGAGCATGATAGTTCTGTGGGTCATAGCCCCAGTTGTAGATTAGCTCTCCATTTTCATCATAGTCCTTGTGACGGTCAGAGACAGGCTGAAGCTGGACAACATTAACGCCTAAATCACTGATATAGTCAAAACCTGTTTTTTGCCCTAGATGATTGGTAGTTCCTTTTTGACAGGCCCCCAGGAAAGTCCCGCGCAGCTGACTGTCCACACCAGAAGTCTCCGACTTAGTCAAATCCCGAATATGCATCTCATAAATCACTGCCTGGTTTGGATTGTCCAAACGCCAGACAGCTTCTTTACCCTGCCTGACCTGAAAACCGGCTACTTCTGTCTCATCCGCTCCAAGAATCGCTGAGCGTTTGCCATCTGGACTGGTCGCAACAGTATAGGGATCTCGAGTATAAAAATTGCGATATTCAAAGCTAACATGGTAGTGATAGGTTTTGCCGGTCAAGTCTTCAGCTATTTCAGTTGACCAGACACCAATGGTGTTTTCCTTATGGTCGTGAGAATATCGGTCTCCTTTTTGCATGGGGAAAATTTTATAAACAGGAGCTTTATTGTCAGCCGATTCATAGACTACCAGCTCTACCTTTCTAGCTGTCGGTGCCCAAACTTTGAAGGTATTTACATCGTCGGTCTGACGGTGTCCCAACCAACCTTGATAGCCCCAGCATTCATCGAAGTAGTCTGTTCTCAGGGCCATATCAAAGTTATGCGGACGCCGGCGTGAATACTGGTGACTTGTCGTTGCAGCCTGCAGGGAATAATAAACCTGCGCATCTCCCTCAATCAGCCAAATTTCCGTCACCAGATGAGGAGGCAGCAAATCAATATGATAGTCACATGACTGGCTAGACCAGTCTGAACGTTTGATAATTACATGAGCGTGATCTAAGGGCTCCCAGGTTTGAAATGATAATTCCCCCTGAATACCAAAATAATCAAGTTTGGAAAAGGCTGCTTCCTTTCCCCATTGGTTTATTTGCCACTGCCACATATCATAGGAGAAATAATCTCCAGTAGGATTGTGGTAATGGACTAAGACTTTATAGTCTAGCATGTTTTTTCATCTCTTATCTAAAATTATTCTATTGAAAGGGCAGTCTGACTGATTTCATCAATATTGGCAAAAAATTCCAAATGACCGTGCAGCACTTCCAGTTCAACAGGCGTATCGCCGCCGTATTCTCCATCCAAATTCAGCATAAATGGACCTTTTTTATCTAAAACTTCCAGCTGCAGTTTGCTTGTTTTAAGGTATTCTACGTTGATATCGCCGACATGCTGACCGCCATTGATAGCCTGCATCATCAGACTCAGCATATCGAAGAGATTGGCTGTCTTGACCAAAATCAAGGTAAAATTCCCATCATCTAATTTAGTGTCTGGCGCTAGCTTTTCAAAACCACCGATAGAGTTGGTTAGAGCAGCAAACATGAGCGAAATCTTCCCTTCAAAGACACCGTGGTCGTGCTTGATACGGACCTTGCGGAACTTAGAACGAGGGAGCTTTTTTGCTCCTTCTGCGACATAGGCAAAGTAGCCTAGGCGGGATTTGACCTCGCTAGGTACACTATAAGTCAGCTCTGTTAAGGTTCCAGCTGCTGCAATATTGATAAAATACTTGTTACCATAGGCCCGGCCAATATCCATCTTAATGGTCTGGTTCTTTTCGATGATGCGAGCTGCCGCTACTGGATCTCCCATGGGAATCTTGAGAGCACGCGCATAATCGTTGGTTGTGCCAGTTGGAATAAAGGCCAGTTTAGGCCGTTCATCCAGATTCGCCACGCCATTAACTACCTCATTGATGGTACCGTCGCCGCCTGCCGCAATAATCAAATCAAATCCTGCTTTTGCTGCTCTTTCAGCTTCTTTTTGAGCAGAAAGAGGCGCTGGAGTGGTCTGGTAGGCGCTGGTTTCATAGCCCACATCCTCCAAAACATCCAGAACTTCCGCTATATTTTTCTTAATAATTTCCTGTCCCGAAGTCGGGTTATAAATCAATCGTGCTCGTTTAATCTTATCCTTCATACTTCAGCCTCATAAGCTATCAAGCCAATCTTCATCCCGAATTTCAATTCCCAACTCCTGAGCCTTGGCCAGCTTGCTGCCGGCATCTTGGCCAGCCACTACCAGATCCGTTTTTTTAGAAACAGATCCGGAAACATTAGCACCTAGACTCTGCAATTTTTCTTTAGCTTGATTGCGTGTCAATTTTTGTAATTTACCAGTCAAGACAACCGTCATACCAGATAGGGCTGCATCAGCTGCTGCTTTTTGTCCCAGATAGTCTAGATTCACACCTGCTTCCTGCAGCTCCGCCAAAAGAATCTGAGAGCCTTCCTGCTCAAAATAGGTATGCAGGCTTTGGGCAATTACAGTTCCAAGGCTGTCAATAGCCGCAATTTCTTCTTGGCTGGCCTGAGACAGCTTAGGAATATCATGGAATTTCTCCAGCAAAATCCGACTGGCCTTGCTTCCCACATGACGAATCCCCAAGCCGAACAAGAGGCGTTCAGCCGAGTTCTCCTTGGAAGCTTGAATAGCAGTATACAATTTATTTGCTGATTTTTCCTTAAAGTTCTCTAGTTCTAGTAAATTTTCTACCGTCAGCCGATAGATTCCAGCCACATCCTTGACTAGATTTTGAGCAAAGAGCTTCTCTACCACTGCTGGACCAAGGCCAGTAATATTCATGGCATCCCGGCTGGCAAAGTGAATCAAGCCCTCCTTGATCTGAGCTGGACAGAGAGGATTGATGCAGCGCAGAGCGACTTCATCTTCAAAGTGCACTAGCTCACTCTCACAGCTCGGACAGTGACTTGGTATTTCCAGAGGCTCCTCTGAGACTCGTTTGGACTCCACCACTCGCAAGACAGCAGGAATAATATCCCCCGCCTTATAGACGATAACGGTGTCTTTCTGACGAATATCCTTCTCTGCAATATAGTCCACATTGTGCAAGGTTGCTCGGCTGACAGTCGTTCCCGCTAGCTGCACTGGCGTCAGATTGGCTGTCGGAGTCACCACTCCCGTCCGACCCACTGTCCAGTCAACAGACAGAAGCTGGGCTTCCTTTTCCTCAGCCGGAAACTTATAAGCGATGGCCCACTTAGGTGCCTTGACAGTAAAGCCAAGCTCCTCTTGCACCGCCAAGTCATTAACCTTGATGACAATACCGTCAATCTCATAAGGCAGACTGTCCCGCTCCTGAGCAATCTTTTCGATAAACTCCCAAACCGCTTCGATAGAATCCGCCAGAATATGAGTAGGATTGACTGAGAAGTCCAAATCTGCCAGCTTGTTTAAGACTTCTTCTTGGCTGCCAACCTGAGTCGGACTGGCTTCTTGGTATAGGAAAGTCGCTAGATTGCGCTTGGCCACAACTGCTGTGTCGAGCTGGCGCAAGGTTCCTGCTGCCGCATTGCGGGGATTGGCAAACTCAGGCTCACCATTTTCCTGTCGCAGCTGATTGACCGCATCAAAGGATGCCTTGGGCATATAGCACTCTCCGCGAACCGTAATGTCCAGCGGTTCTTTCAAAGTCAGTGGAATATCCTTGACTCGCTTGAGATTTTCAGTAATGTTTTCACCAACAGAACCATCCCCCCGAGTCGCTCCTGCTACCAAGATTCCATTTTCATAGGTCAGGGAAATAGAGAGCCCATCAATCTTGAGTTCACAAAGATAAGAAACTTGTGGAAATTCCTTGCGAACCCGCTGGTCAAAGGCTAGTAATTCTTCACGTGAAAAAGCATCCTGCAAACTAAAGAGAGGATACTGGTGTGGATATTTTTCAAATCCTTCTAAAATCTTCCCGCCCACCCGATGCGTCGGACTGTCAGGCAGGATATCGGTTGGGTACTTTTCTTCTAACTCCGCTAACTCACGATAGAGTCTGTCATACTCGCTGTCCGATACGCTTGGCCTATCTGCCGTATAATATTCATGGGCGTATCGATTGAGCAATTCTACTAATTCTGACATTCTTTCTTTCATACTTCTATTTTATCACAAATACACAAAATCTTCCTCTATTTGTTCCCAATTTTTCCTAAAAAACAAAAGGACATCATAACCACCCGTCTAACGGGTGGTTTGTCCCAGGGCTATAAGCCCACATCACCAGCCAGCGCCTAAAGACGCTGGCTTTCACTTTGTTCAAGCCTCATTGCTCTTGACTCGTCACAAACCTCTCAAAGAGGTGTTTGCATTACTTGCCACTATCCCTAAAGGGATCCTCATATTCTTTTTCACTCAATTCATCCAACGCTATATCATGCTTTTCCTTCTCTTGGATATATTTCTTAATTGTGGCTTCATTAAGTCCTACTGTACTCACGTAATAGCCTTCCGCCCAAAAATGTCGGTTCCCAAACTTATATTTTAGATTGGCGTGCTTATCAAACATCATGAGAGCACTTTTACCTTTTAAATACCCCATAAAACTAGAAACACTTATCCTCGGTAGAATACTTACCAACATATGTACATGATCTGGCATTAAGTGACCCTCAATAATTTCAACACCTTTATAACTACATAATCGGTGGAATATTTCACCCAAACTGTTTCGATATTGATTATAGATGACTTTTCGTCTATACTTAGGTGTAAACACAATGTGATATTTACACATCCACTTTGGGTAGTGTAAAATAAGTTGTGTAAACACAAAAAGGAATAAATCCGTTATAGTAGAGTTGCGAAACATTACTAGAAAGAGATTTATTCCTATGACACAGTTTACTACAGAATTGCTTAACTTCCTAGCCCAAAAGCAAGATATTGATGAATTTTTTCTTTTCTTTCTTCCAAACTATCTGACAAAAGTGCTTCTTTCCAAAAATCTGGAATTGGGGCATTTAGAATATTTGCTTTATCTGTTACAATTTCTACTTCTGAAGAAGTTAAAGTATACTTGTTTAAAAATTCTATTTTATCTGTCATTTACTCTACCCCACTGCAAAAAAGAGGACGTCCGTCCTCTTAAAACCTTACTACAAGTTGTAGCCATAAAAATATTTTGTACTTTTTTTCCACTCTTTTTGAGCCAGAAAGTCTACGTATTCTTGAGCTTTCCGTAAATCTTGCTCGCTAACTTCCTGTCCATATTCAAGTGGAAAATGATAACCAGATAAGACTGAAAGAAGACTTGGCTGGATAAAAAGAGCGAAACGTTCCTTTTGGTTAGCCGCCATATACAAACGCTGGAAGATGATTTTTGTTAAATCACCAAGAAAAATCGGTCCCTTTTCATAGTAATAAAGTCTTTTATCAACTGATTGGACTTTATCCAAATAATACTGTCCCACTTCATCAAGGTCGGCTTCTTCACCAAGAACATCATAGTAATCTAGATAAGAGTCTAAACTATCACGAATAGCAACCGCTACATCTGTATCTTCCCAATCCTCCCATAAAGCTAGCAAATAAGGGATGACTTCATAAGACAGACTGTTAATCGCGCTTGAAGCAAAAGTTAAAGCACCAAGCTCTGACACATTAGCTAAAAAATTCAAATTTTGAGGATTTTCTAAATCTTCGTGAGTACAGACTGAACAAAACAAGCGAATACACAGATTAAGCACGGCATCGTCTTTAGTGGTATTCATCAAGTCAATCAAAAGATTTTTTACAGAAAAATCTCCTTTTTTGAGCAATTCAGCAATTAACAAGATACAATCTTTTTCATCTTGTACTTGCACTAATTTTTCTCTCAATTCTTCTACTGAGAGAGCTTATCTCACCGTACCATGAACCTGTTAGTAATATATTTTTAACCATTAAAAACTTTACCCAAAATCATCGGTTTTCTGTGAATATCTTTTCTAAACCTTCAAAAATGACATCCCGCAAGACTTCGTTATAACTGTCATACTGACGCATGGCTTGAATTTTGTCAAAAGCGATTTTAATCGTGCCGTCCACCAAAATCGTAAGCCCAGCAATTTCCTCATCTGACCCCTCTTTCCCGAAAGTGTCATTTAAAATAATCAATCGTCTATTTTCTTCCATTTCGCAAATATAATACGATATATAGCCTACTTTTATAAAGTTACACGGACATGCTCTCCGTCAACTCCGTCTAGAAATATCGTCGGTAAATCTGGATGTTGTTTTTTCAACTTAAATTTCTGCACTTTACTAAGTTCAGGCAAATAACCAAGCTCTCCGTCAGGAAATTTGTTCTCACATAAATCTTTATATAAAGACGTCACAAAGTCTTGCCAAACTGGCGAGGAATATTCTCCGAACCCCTCGAAAAGGAAACGGTAGCCGTCCGCTCTATCAAATGCCAGTAGCGCTACAGCGTTAGTACAAGCAGGATTGTCAAGTACCGCTTGCGGAAGGTCAAAGCCACTGTCCCAGTTATAATTGTCTAACAAGATGAACAGTTGTTCGGAGCTATTTATACTTTGAACTTGTTCTAGTGCTCTTGTTATGTCTTCAGAGAATAGAATATTTGTTAAAAATTTCATGTTATTAGTCATAAAATCATCCTTCAATAATTAGTCTAAATTTTTCATAAATCTTTCCCAAAGTTCGGCGGTTGCGCCAAATTTAGGATATAAAGGCAGACCCTTATCTTGCAGTATGCCTAATTTTCTTTGTAACTCTTTAACCTCTTTTTGCAACATTGCAGGAGATTGATTTACATCAATATTATCTAACTGTGCACGAACAAATTCATTATACGTGGAGTGATAACCTCTATGTCTTGATAATGGACTAACACTTGTAGTATCTACCGAATCTGGCACAGGCAAAAATTTCCCATTACTTGCATCATCCAAATCCATACCCATTTTTTGTATAACAGGGTGATCAGCCATATCTGCCGGAATTATGTGTTGGGCTTGATAACCAGTCCATTTTTGCCCCCTACTAAGCCCCCATATCTTCCATCATATTTTTACCTAGTACAGAGTGAGCAAGTATGAGATAAAAGCAAATCATGCCTCTCCCAACCTCCCTCAACACTTACTCTTCCCAAAAGTAATAAAATTAGTATAGCATAAGATGAAAAGATATCAAGGTAAGCTAGAAAAATTTATAATTCTGATTGCTGGTATTAGAAAAAAGAGGGCGAGCGTCCTCTTTCTATTTTCCGCATTCAGCCACTAAATCATATGGGAAGTAATTTACTCCCTTAAAATCTTCAGGGTTCAAACCCATGATTTTGCAGATTGCGCCTGCTTCAAAAGACCAGTAGCCAACATAGTTATCAATATTACGCTTATGTAAGTCATACCAACCATTTCCTCGCTGACCTTGATACCACTCTTTTTCCAAATAGTACTTTAATAAGTCAGTTGCTTCAGCTAAATTTTCTGCTTGAGTTATTTTTTGTGTAAAAACATAGGGACGTGGAAACATAAAATCATCGCGAATTTTCCAATCAGGATGACGATAATGAATAAGATAATCAATCAAATAATCAACTGGGTCATCTTTTTTCACTAAGTCAACTAACTTGTCAAAGACTTCTGTTTCAATGTCCAACATAATTCCAATAGACAAAGCCCAGAGCATATGAACATAACCGCTATTACTATACCAAATTGGTACCAAACTATCCACCAATTTAATATATTCTTCCTTAACAGCTTCAAGTGGTTAACCCACTGAATAGGTTGCTATTAGTATTTCTTCTTGATAGCCAGCAATGATTTTATGCGAACTTTTTATAACTTGAATATTTGGACGTGAAAATTTCTGAACACCTTTAGCCTCTAACTTATTTAGTTCTTCAATGTCCTCATACTATTCTTTTATAAATTGTTTGTAGTTCTCAATTAAATAATTATATTTATCTTCAGTATTCAGTCTATCTCTTAATTTCATTTGTTTATCACCTATTCATCAGTATAGCAAAAAAGAGGACGATTGTCCTCTTTTTTATGAATATAAATTAACCATCAAACCCTATCGTTATCCACTCATCAACAATAGCCCAAAAGTCTAAATGATAACGAGCAGGAGCAGAAGAATCCCATAAAACTGCTTCAGAAAGAGGATTGCCCTCTGATAAATCCAAAACAACATATCTTCCCATACCATTCGTAAAGAATGAATAACTAGAAGATAAATCAATAGGAACAGGAGCACCATCTTCCAAAATCCCCCACTCTTCATCTGCCAATCTCATGATAGACTGTGTAGCTTCAAGTCCCATACTACGACTTGGATAATAGTAAAAGCCATCGTGTAGTTCAAAATAAAATTTCTTTAAACTTTCAGGTAGCTGCGAAACGAAAGACTCCCCTATAGAATTTAAAGCCGCTTTTGTTTTATTAGGATTTCCTCCAGCGTAATACATGACTTTGTGTCTTCTACCAACTACTGTATAAAGCAAATAAAAATCTTGACCGATTTTCATAACTTCAACGTCATATAAATATTCAGACAGATAAGAAGTTGTATTTATAAGGTATTTCCCTACTTTTTGCTGCCAATGTAAAACTTGTTTCACGCGTTCTTGACGTTCTGATATGGCTAGAATATCTTGCCATAATTTAGGAAGTTCTTGAACATTACTATCAACACCTGTCAAAATTTCAACTTGGTGTTCATTTAATGTATATTTGTTTAAAAAATCTATTTTATCTATCATCTACTCCACCCCACTGATACCAGTATAGCAAAAAAGAGGACGATTGCCCTCTTTTGACCTCTATTTTACTTCTGCGACTTCTAAAAAGACTTGTTTGAAATCCTCATAAATCGTAAAAGCTGTTTTTAAAATATCTTCCAATTCGTCGTAGTCACTGAAATTGGGCATTTTGATACGATAGTCTGGATCAATCATCAATCTGGAATAAATTCCCCACGGCATGCCTGCAATTGATTTTTCTTTATCTTTAACAGCCCAAATGAGCTCTACTGTTCCATTATAAAGTACAATATGCAGACCGAACCGATAATCTTCTATCTTTTCATAAAATTTAAAAAATTTCTCTTTGGGGTCAAAACCGGGAATATAGCCAGCCTCTGAAATCATATCCATAACTAACTCACCGTCAAGATATTTTAACGGTGTTTTATTTCTTAATTTCTCCGGACTATATTCTTTTGATAAGGCCTCATAGCGGTTGATGAAGTCAATATCAAGCAGAACTTGTTTAACAATCAAGTTTAGCTCCATGATTATTTATCATCTCCAAACAACTGTACATAATAGGTATGAACAGCTTCGTCTGTCAAATCAACTTCTTTCTCCTGCAAAGCAGTCGTAGCCGCCACTGACAAATCTGAAAACAGAGAAAGATTTTCCTTGTACTGAGTAAAAAACTCTGTTAAGGTCGCTTCATCCACCGCTTCAATCGTCTCGGGTAGATACTTTTCGCCACTTTCGTCGTAGCTTAATTTACAGATATAAGCCACAAAGTCTGCTATGCAGACCCAGACTGACGGAGCACTTTCTTTGTCAAGGTCAAAATAAGTAAGAATATCTTCCTCGTTTATATTTTCCAAGCGGTCATATAAAGCGTCAGGAGACACCGTTTCTTTATCCAAAAGAAAATCTTGCGTCATCTCAAGCGTCTTTTTGACAAAAACAATATCTTCCTTTTTCTTCAAATATGACGGTAAACACTCCGTCAAGATTTGCATGAAGTTTGCTAATTTATAATTTTCCATTTTTCACCTCAATCAACATATTTCCCGTTTTGAACAGTAAAGTTTGATCTTCCTGTCACTCGGACACCTTCAACTTGATTGGAAGATACTTTTATCTTTAAATTTGGGTATCTTTCACTTAGTTGTTTTATTACTCCAGATGCCTTATCGGGATTACCTAAACCACTTAAACAAGTAGGACATACTCCACTTGGATTTGATTGATACAAGTGTAAGACTCCCTTAACTTCTTCGTTTGATAAACCTGCTTTTTCCACAGCTTCAACGAACTCATTTGCCACATCTTCCTCGGCATGACGAGTCGCAGACGCAATTTTACCAGAACTTTTAATCGCTCTATCTGGTTTTAACACATCTAAATCATCTAGACCAGCTTCTTTTCTAACTCTTGGAGAGCCTCCTTTAAATACTATGTCTTCTAGACCTTCTATATCTGTTTTTGCAACAGCAAGTGTGTCAGTTTCTGGAACTCCCCAATCCTCTCGTAAACGCGAAATTTCATCTGGGCCCCAATTTGTATCTTCCTCCTCAACCTTCCCAGCCTTAGTGGCTTCGGTATCCACCTCTTCTGGCTTCTGCACCTTCTTGCCAGCGTCAGGGGTGACTTCGGGTTGTCCGGCTTTGGGTAGGTCGGGCTCTTGCGCCTTGACCTTGGGAACGGCACTGGCACTAGCTGCCGCAGCGTCAATGTCTGGTTTGACCTTGGTTTCCATTTCTGGCTTGACCTTGGTCGGATTGACTTCGGCCGGACGACTGGTTTCGATGTCTGGCTTCTTGCTCACATCCACTTCTTTTGGACGACTGTTTGGTGACGCCACCTCGCTCGGCTTGAGTTGTTAATCTCGGATTGGATTGTCAATGTACTTGTTTAAAATTTCCATTTTATTCCCCTACACTTTCCAGTATAACAAAAAAGAGGACTAACGTCCTCTTAAATAAAACTATGACTCCCTGATTTCAGCCAATCCACGAACAATAGCATCTTGAATTAAGTCTAAGGTTGAATTATATCCTTTTGTTTCCTTAAGAATATCTGTCACGTCTTTGACAACACCGTCAACAATGAGAGTAATGCCCTCTACTGTTTCTCCGCTATCGCCCTTTTCAAATTGTTCTGTCATCATTGTCATTTTCATTGATTTATCGGACATTCTTTTCCCCTTTCTTTCTATTTCTACTCATAAAAAGATTATTTATCCTCAATAATAGAAATATACTCACTAGGAATTGGCTCAGAAAGCCATATATCTTCATTCCCAATATAAAATTTTACACCATTTTCCCAAGCAGACTGGGCAGCAACTTCTAAAATGATAGCTCTGTCATCTCTTCTCAAAGCTACCTGCTTTGCTGTACTCACATCAGAAGACAAATGAACATACTGCCTTTCTTTTGGAATTAGCCCAGTTTGTAAAATCTGATTTAAAAATCTTTGAACTGTTCCATGGTATAAAACTTTCGGTGGTTTATTGGCTGTTTTAGATAATTTGTCTTTTATTGAATGTCCATAAAAAGCCCTAATCTTTTCACCTTTTATTTCATGACGCTTTTTGTCAGATAGTTCTATCATTGTTTCAAGGTCATCTCTTGTAAGTCCTTTCCATAAAGGAGTTTCTGATAATTTATGTATTAAATCATCAACTGAACACCACCCCTCCGAGTCCAGCTTTATACCATATTTATCTGGATTATGTCTTAATATATAGGATACTTCTCTACTAAGTTTTGTATAATCAAACAAGCCTTTCCACCTCAAAACTATCAGCAATTATTTGAAAGAAACCTGAGCCGTCTAGGTAAAAAGCATAATGATTAGGAGACCAAAACGCATAGTCCCTTTCATTTGCTTCTTTTAACTCCGCTAATCTTTTAGAATTTTCAATTTTAATGACTGTATCATAAGAACCCTCTGTTATTCCAAATTTTGAGGATGTCCGAGTAAATTCCAAGACTGATTGAAATTTTAGTAGAACATCACTAAATTGTTCCTCATCATCATAACCTGAAATCCGAATTGCAACCTCCAAACCTGTTATCTGAATTTCAGGCTCTTTTTCTAAATTTGAAGAAAACATAGGTAAAACATATTCTGTTTTGTATGTCATATTTATTATCCTTTTCTGTTACTTGGTCTAACTTCTTTAATACCTTCTGAAGTGAGTTTGTTTCTTTGTAGTTGTCCGTCAAGCAAAGTCTCGTGTAACTTTTCTCCCGTCCTATCAATCGTATGCCAATCACTCCTAGGAATACCTGATTGAGTTAAAGCCTGTGATGTACGAGTATTCAATATCAAAGTATTTCCATCGCGATTGATATATTCAACCGGTAAGTCTTTAATATCTATTTTACCCGATTTTATTGCATCAACTAAATCATCAATTGTTTTTATAGGTTCCCCTGCTAATTCAGAATATATTTTCTGTCCTTCTTGACTGAACGAGTGACCATATGTCTTTTGTGCATAATTTGCATCTTCCGACATTCCTATACCAGCCTTAGTTGCTTCGGTATCCACCTCTTCTGGCTTCTGCACCTTCTTGCCAGCGTCAGGGGTGACTTCGGGTTGTCCGGCTTTGGGTAGGTCGGGTTCTTGTGCCTTGACCTTCGGAACGGCACTGGCACTAGCCGCAGCTGCGTCAATGTCTAGTCTGACCTTGGTTTCCATTTCTGGCTTAATCATGGTCGGATTGACTTCGGCTGGGCGACTGGCTTCAATGTCTGGCTTCTTGGTCACATCCACTTCTTTTGGACGACTGTTTGGTGACGCCACCTCGCTCGGACGAGCTTGGCTGACCTCCGGTTTAACCGTCTTGCCTGTATCAATCTCGCTCGGCTTGCTGTTGGTCTTATCCACCGCTGGACGACTTGGATTGTCAATCTCGGGTTTCGCCGTCTTAGAAGTATCAATTTCTGGCTTCTTACTTGGACCAGTTATCTCTGGACTGCTTGCACGGTCAATCTCAGGCTTGCTTGTCTTCGTCACATCAAGCTCTGGCTTCTTGCTTGGGTTTGGTATTTCTTGATGTTGAGGCGTCTGAATCTCTGGTTTTGGCTTCTTGCCTGTACCAAGCGTAGACGGATCCACATCTGTGTCCGCATGGGTCTTCAAGCCTGCATTGCCCGCTGGCAGATCCACACCTTT